>WQXW01000297.1 GCA_009781575.1 Solirubrobacterales bacterium | reverse complement strand
TGCCCGCGGGCCGGCTGCGGCGCGCGCTCGCCTTCGGCCGCCTGCCGCAGGATGTGAAGACCCTTGGTACCACGTTCCTCCATACGCCGCCCGCCCCGCTGGGGCAGGATCGCGGCGTGGTGCAGGTGCTGAGCGCCACCGGCGCGGTGCTGATCTCGCCGCAGGCGGGCGCGGCGACGCTCCCGGTAGACGCGCGCGCCCGCGCGCTGGCGCGCCACGGCGGCGCCTCCTACTTCTCCGATGTGCATCTGGGATCGGATCATCTGCGCGTGCTGACCGCGTCGCTCGGGCCCGGGACGCCGGCCCGCGCGATCCAGATCGCGCGCTCGCTGAACGAGGTCGACCACACGCTCTCCAATGTGCGGGTGATCCTGCTGGCGGTGGCGCTGGGAGGGATCGCGGCGGCGGCGCTGCTCGGCATGCTGGTGAGCCGCGCGGCGATCGCGCCGGTGCGGCGCCTGACCGAGGCGGCGGAGCACGTGGCCCAGACGCAGGACCTCGCGCGGCGCATACCGCCGCGCGGCGGCGGGGAGCTGGCGCGGCTGGCGGAAAGCTTCAACGCGATGCTGGACGCGCTGGAGCGCTCGATGGGCGCGCTCGACACATCGGTCAGGGCGCAGCGCCAGCTGGTGGCGGACGCCTCGCACGAGCTGCGCACGCCGATCACGAGCTTGCGCACCAACATCGAGATCCTCCAGCAGGCTCCGGAGCTGCCGGCGCGGGAGCGCGAGCGGCTGCTGGGGGACATCGTGGAGCAGCTGTCCGATCTCACCACGCTGATGAACGACGTGATCGAGCTGGCGCGCGGCGACCAACCGACGCCGGTGCACGAGGAGGTGCGCCTGGATCAGCTCGTGGCGGAGGCGATCGAGCGCACGCGGTTGCACGCGCCCCACGCCAACGTCCACGCGGCGCTGGAGCCGGCGCTGGTGGAGGGCGACGCCGCGCGGCTGGACCGCGCGGTGGCCAACCTGCTGGACAACGCGCTCGAGTTCTCACCCCGCCGCAGCCCGATCGAGGTGGCGCTCGAGGGCGGGAAGCTGACGGTGCGCGACCACGGCCCGGGCATCGCCGAGCGCGATCTGCCCCACGTGTTCGACCGCTTCTACCGCGGCGCCGCCGCGCGCGCGCTGCCCGGCAGCGGCCTGGGCCTGGCGATCGTGCGCCAGGTCGCCGAGGCGCACGGCGGGAGCGTCGGGGCCGAAGGAGCGCCGGCAGGAGGCGCGATCGTGTGGATGCGCCTGCCGAGCGTGCGACCCGCCGCGCCGGAGCCGTCCGAGCACCCGAGCGCGGCGGCGGGGATCCCCTACGGCACCGACACTCCGCTGGAGGGCGGCGAGGGCTGGGTGCCGGTGTAGGGGGTGATCGCGCCGGTGGGGCTCGGATCGGTGACCAGGGGCCCGCCGAACAGTTCGATCTTGCCGCCGGCGATGCGGCCCATCTCACCGCCGGAGTAGCCGCCGTGCTCGCTGGTGGAGTAGCGGAACGGCACGAGGCCCGGGCCGGTGAGTTGCGCGCCCTTTTCGTTGATCACTTTGACCACGCCTTCACGGGTGAGTGTTTTGCCGGCCAGCTGCAGCACCTGGCCCAGCGTGTAGGCGGAGGCCATGCCGAACTCGACGTTGCCGTCGAACGGCGCGCCGGCGTCGTACTGGTCGTGGACCCGCTTGAAGAGCGCGATCCACGGGTTGGAGAGATCGGTGGGCGAGGGCAGGTAGCCCATCGTGATGGCGCCTTCGATCAGTTCGGTGCCGGCGCGGCCCTTGGAGTAGGTCTTCAGCAGCCCGCCCACAGTGGTGGGGTCGATGCCCACGCTGGAGACCACCAGCTGTGGTTTGAAGCCGAGCGTGAACGACGTCAGCTGCCCGAGCGCGGTGTAGATGGGCACGGTGAAGTCGACCAGCACCTGCGCGCCGGAGGCCTTCAGCGAGGAGATCTGGGGCGCCACGTTGGTGGTGCCGGGCTGGTAGGACTGGGTGGCGACGATGTCGTTGGCGGGCACCTCGTCGCGGATCCCGGTGAGCCCTCCCTTGCCGAAGTCGTCGTTCTGGTAGAACACGGCCACCTTCTTGCCGGTGAAGTGCTCCTCGAGGTAACGACCGAGGATCTTGCCTTCGATCGTGTAGTTGGGCTGCCATCCGAAGGTGTAGGGCTGGCCGGTGCCGTTGTCCCAACAGGGGCAGCCGGAGGCGACGAACAGGTCGGGCACCTTGGAGGTGTTGAGGAAACCCACCACCTTGGTGTGGGTGGGCGTGCCGAGCCCCTCGAATATGCCGAACACGTTGCTGCTCAGCACCAGTTCGTGCACCGCGGTGACGGTCTTGGCGGGGTTGTATTCGTCGTTCTTGACCACCAGGTGCAGCTTTCGCCCCTGGATGCCGCCCTGAGCGTTGAGGTAGTTGAAGAACGCCTGCGAGGCGGGCGCGATCTCGCTGTAACCCGGCGCCGCGGGGCCGGTGAGCGGCTGGTGGGTGCCGAAGGTGACACTGGTGGAGCTCACGCCGGGCGAGCTGGATTCGCTGGATCCGCACCCGGCGGCGACGATCGCGAGTGCCGCCGCGCCCGCCGCCACCGCCACCGGCACCGCCACCGCGCTCCACCTTCCCAAGCTGCGCTTCATCTGAGGACCTCCAACGAAAATGCTGCTCCCACCGGACCCGTTCACCTTCCTTTTACCCAGATGACGGCCCTTGCAAGAGCGCCCTGGATGCCGCTCGGCCAGGCCAGCATCGCGAGTATCAGGATCGCGCCGTAAATCGCGAGCGGCAGGTTGTTGGACACGTTGGTGGGCAGCGAGAAGGAGTGCGAGAGATCGCTGGTCCACCCCGGCAGCAGCACCAGCAGGCCGGCGCCCCAGATCGCGCCGGCCAGCGAGCCCAGCCCGCCCAGCACGATCGCGGTGAGCAGCGACAGCGACAGCGACAGCTCAAACGCGCCCGGCGCGGCCAGCTGGAGCACCACGGTCAAAAGCCCGCCGGCCAGCCCGGCGCAGCCGGCGCTCACCACGAACGCGCTCGTGCGCACCCACCCCACGCGCAGCCCGCAGAGCGAGGCGGCGATTTCGTCGTCGCGCACCGCGCGAAAGGAGCGCCCCACCGCGCTGTGCGTGAGGTTGCGCAGCACGAACAGCGCCACCAGCGCGCCGGCGCACGCGATCCACGCCTCCCAGCGCTCCAGTGGAAAGCCGCCGCCCAGCCCCCGCGGCGGCGTGCGGGGTTCGATGGTCAGCCCGTTCGCGCCG
>WQXW01000296.1 GCA_009781575.1 Solirubrobacterales bacterium | reverse complement strand
GCGGCCGCGGCACGCCGTCCGCGCGGGCCGCCGTGCCGCGGGGGGCGGGCGCCGCGCGCCGCGCCCCCCGGCAGCTGCGCGCCGGCGCTGACCGTGAGCCTGCCGGCGCCGGGCACGCCCGCGCGCACGAGCGCGCTGCCGTCGCGCTCGGGCACGGCCGTGACGTTGAGCAGCCACGTCGGGCCGGGAGAGCTCGGCTGCGACGGCTGGGCGCCGATTTCCTGTGGGGTGGGCTGCGCGCTTTCGGGGAGCTCGCGGGCCGCGTACACCTGCCACGCGTCGATCGCGTCGCCGAAGATCAGATTGGTCGCCTGCGAGGCGAACGCGAGCGTGTGGCCGTCGCCCGAGAACGACAGCAGCCCCGCCTGCCCGTTGGCTTCGGCGCCGTCGTAGGTGGCGGTGACGCGCTGCAGCGTGTTCAGTTCGAGGTTGGCCTCATAGGTGGTCGAGTGTTCCTCGGCGGCCGGCGGGCTGATCGCCACGAGCGAGGGCAGGTACAGCGGGGAGCGGGCGGTGTCGAACGCGACGCGCGTGCCGTCGGGAGAGATCGCGACGTCCTTGACCGCTTCGACGGCCTCCCGCGGGGCGTCGTAGGTCGTCAGTTCGGTGAGCGGCCGCACCTGTGGCGCGCCCGCCGGGCCGTCCACGCGCACGGCGAAGGCGTCGGAGTTGAACGCCGACAGACCGGAGACGCGTTCGCTCACGCTCGCCACGGCTGCCGGGCCGGGCGCACTCGCCACCACCGCCACAGTGTCGCCGTCGCGGCTGAGCGCGGGCGGGAGGTAGTCGGCGTCCTGCGTGCCGATCAGCGAGCCGTCTTCCACCGGATTGGGTCGTTCCGCGGGGTTGGCGACGAAGAAGCCGAGGTCCGAGCCGGCGAGCAGGCGGACGGTGGCTCCGCCGCCGAGTCGGCGCCACAGTGGCTCGGCCTCGCCGCCCGCTCCGCCGCCGCGGGCGTGCTCTTCGATCTGTTTTTCGATGCCGGCCGCGCCCGGCACCTGGGCGGGGACGTTCATCCCGAGCCAGGCCACCGTGCTGCCGTCGGCGCTGATCGCCGCGGTCGAGCCGGCCGCCTGATCGCCGAGCTGTGTCTGCCCGTTTTCGAGACCGATCGAGCCCAGCTGCGCGCCGTTGGCCAGCGCGAAGGCATCGGGGAACGCGCCCCCTCCCATCACCGGCGCGCCGGCCGGCGTGCTCGTGACGAGCGTGGTGGTCTGCGTTTCGAGGTCGCGCACGGCGACCTGACCGGGGGAGGTCGCGGCGCCCCCGAGATTGGATTCGCTCAGGACGGTGAAGGCGACCCTGCGCCCGTCTTCGCTCAGCGCGACCCCTGCCGCGGCCTGGGCCCCGGCTGGGGGAAATCCGCTAGATGCGCGGCAGGCGGCGTAGCGTTGGGTGAACGCGATCCCTTCGCCCGAGCCGTCCAGCGCCGCCGCCAGCGTGTAGGCGCCCGGCCGGCCCGCCTGCACGCTCATGTCGCGCACGTACACCTCCGGGCAGCCGCGATCGGACGGGGGCTCGCCGCGGCCGTCTTCCAGCGGCTCGAGGTCGGCGCTCGTGGTGAACGCCACCGTGCGGCCGTCGGCGCTGATCGAGGGCGCGGCGGCGTCCGGCGCGTTCAGCGCGCGCTGCGCTTCGGAGGCCCCCGGCAGCAGCGCGAAGGCACCCGCGACGAGCGCGACTTCGCCGGTGAGCAGGTCGCGGCGCCAGACGCCGGGCACCCCCGCCAGGCGCCCCTGGAAGACGACGTAGCGCCCGCCGGCGGCGAGCGCGGGCGCGTTGGCTTCGTTGAACTCGATCGGCTGTTCGAACTGCGGCGCGGAGGTGCCCGACAGCAGCGTGGCCTGCCCGAAGTCCGCGCAGGCCGCCGCGGGCGCCAGCGCGCACGCGCCGAGCGCGATCGCGACCGCCGCGGGGAGCAGCCGACGCCCCCGCCGGGATGCGGAGAGGATCGCGCTCAACGCACCCGCACCCGCAGGCGGACCGTGGCGCCGTTGCCGGCGAGATCGCGCACGTGCGCGACGATCGTGTACCCCCCGGGGCGCCGGTAGGCGTGGGCGACCGTGGCGCGGCCGCGGATCGTGCGGCCGTCTCCGAAGGAGACCACGGTCGCGGAGGCGTTCACTCCCGAGGCGCGGTCGGCGACGAGCACGCGCACGCCGCGGCGACGGTCGATCGGCCGCACGCGGACGATCGGCGGATCGACGTCGACCCTCAGCGCCGCCGCGGGGCTCATCGTCCGCTGGCCGGCCGCGTCGGTGGCGAGCACCTGCACGCGGTGCACGCCGTCGCCGAGCCCGCCGAGCGGCAGGCGGGCATGCAGGCCGGTCAGCCCGCGCAGGCGCCTGTCGCCGTCGAGGTAGACGGCATAGGTGACGCCGGCGAGCGCGTCGGGCGCGGCTTCCCAGGAGATCGGCGCGCTCGCCGCGGCGCGCAGCCAGCCGGAGGGCGCGGTCACCGTAAAGCTGGCGGGAGGCGCCTGCACGAAGGCGCCGGCGACCTCCGAGCGCCCCGGCGGCCCCTGCATGAAGCCGATCAGCGCGTCGCCCTGGCCGTTGCCGCCGAGCGACATCCCCGTGATCGGCCCGGGGATCTCGCCCGCGAGCTTCACCGACTGGAAGGCGCCGCCGGCGTATTCCTCGCGCGCCAGCACCGCGGGCGGCGCGCCGGGCGGCGCGGTCCACGCGGTGGTGCCGCCGCCGGCGGGGTTGACCGAGGTCTGCACCGAGCCGCCGGCCGCCCCGATCGCGGCCGGCGATGCGGAGGGGCTCCGGCCGCTGCCGGCGAGCTGCACCGCGCCCCCCTGCGCCCAGGCCAGGCGGAAGCTCCCGCCGAGCCCGAGCGCGACGCTGGGCGGGCCGAGCGGAGCCTGCGTCGCTCCCGGTAGGGGCACCGCGCCTTCGAGCTGGGAGGCCTGGGGGGAGACCGCGGCGGGGAGCGCGTTCGTGTACAGCTGGGTGGCGCTCACGGCGAAGCCCGGCACGCCGCGGATGCGGTAGGCGATGCGCGCTTCGCCATAGGGGCCGACAGCGAGCGCGGGCGCGTCGGCGTCGGAGGTCACCGGCCGCCCGTCGACGGTGGCGGGGCTGGCCTGCAGCACGTTGCCCTGGACCGCGCCGAAGAGGCGGCGCACCCAGATGCGCGCGGGCCCGCCGCTGGCTTCGGGCTCCTGCCAGGCGACAACGCCGTTGCCGTCCTGCGCGATCCCGATCGCGGGCGCGTTTTCGGTGCTCGGGGCGCGCAGCGCGACCTGTGG
>WQXW01000295.1 GCA_009781575.1 Solirubrobacterales bacterium | reverse complement strand
GGCGCCGGCTGCGCGCTGCTGCTGCAGGTGGCGCACCCCACGGTGGCGGCGGGCGTCGAAGAGCACTCCAACTTCCAGCGCGACCCGTGGGGGCGTCTGGTGCGCACGCTCGACTTCACCTACACGATGGTCTACGGGGGCCCGGCGGCGGCGGCGCGCATGGGCGCTCGCCTGCGGGCCGCGCACGAGCGGATCCGCGGTCACAGGGCCGACGGCAGTCCCTACCACGCGCTGGAGGTGGAGGCGTACGCGTGGGTGCACGCCACGTTGGCGGCCGCGATCGTGGCCTCCCACGCGCGCTTCGGGCGGCCGTTGGACGAGGACGAGCGCGTGCGCTTCTGGCGCGAGTGGCTCGCGATGGGGCGGCTGCTGGGCATCCGCCCGGGGGAGCTGCCCGCCGAGTGGCCGGCGTTTCGCGCCTACTTCGAGCGCATGGTGCGCGAGCGCCTGCAGCACACCCATGCGGTCGATGAGGTGGTGCGCTCGCTCGAGCGGCCCCCGCCGCCGCCGGTGCCGGCACTCGAGCGGTTTCCGCTCCTGTGGGCGCCGGGCCGCGTGGGGGGCGGCCACCTGCTGCGCCTCACCACCGTGGGTCTCCTGCCGGCAGCGCTGCGGCGGCGCTTTGGTCTTCGCTGGACGCGCGCCGACGCGTGGGAGCTCACCGCGGTGGGCTCCGCCCTGCGGGCCACCACGCCCCTGCTGCCGGGGTCGCTGCGCAACACCGGTCCGGGGTACATGCGCTGGCGCGAGCGCGCGGGCGTGCGCCTGCGTTAGCCTTGTGCCAGGCCCGGCGGCGCGCGGGGCGGGGCCGGCACGATCGAGCACTACCCACCAGGGGGCGAGCCGATGATCATCTCCACCATGAACGACCTGCCGGGCTACCGCATCGAGGAGGTCATGGGCGAG
Organism: Solirubrobacterales bacterium; assembly: GCA_009781575.1. Lineage (GTDB taxonomy): Bacteria > Actinomycetota > Thermoleophilia > Solirubrobacterales > Solirubrobacteraceae > Palsa-744. The sequence goes on along the minus strand of WQXW01000295.1, from coordinate 2,350 downwards.
GTGTTCGGCCTGACCGTGCGCTCGCGCAACCTCGGCTCGCAGATCGGCGCCGGGCTGAAGTCGCTCGTCGGGGGCGAGCTGAAGGGCATGACCAAGATGCTCGCCGAAGGTCGTAAGCACGCGCAGGAACGGTTGGTCGAAGAGGCACAGGTCGTGGGCGCCAACGCGGTGGTCGCCTTCCGGTTCGACACCTCCGAGCTGGGCAGCACGTGGACCGAGATCTGCGCCTACGGCACCGCGGTGCGCGCCACCGAGGTCGCCCGCGGTGACGCGGTCGCCCGCAGTGACGAGGCCGTCGGTGGAGGGGCGCGCGCGTGAGCGCTCCCCCGCGCGCACTGCTGCCGCCGGGCTCGCGCATGCCCTCGCTCATGCAGGGGCTGGGCTTCTGGGCGCGCCCGCGCGCGGTGCTCGAGCACGGCCGGCGGCGGTGGGGCCGGCGCTTCACGATCCGCCTGCCCGGCCAGGCGCCGTTCGTGGTGCTGTCCGACCCGGAGGAGATAAAGCAGCTCTTCCAGGCGCCTCCCGACGTGCTGCACCCCGGCGAGGGCGCGCGCGTGCTGGAACCGCTGCTGGGCACCAATTCGGTGATCCTGCTGGACGAGGGCGCGCACCTCGAGCAGCGCCGGCTGCTGCTGCCGGCCTTCCACGGCGAGCGCGTCGAGCGGCTGGAGGGCGTGATCGCTCAATTGGCCGAGCGCGAGGTGGCGGATTGGCCGACGGGGCGGCCGGTGGCGTTGCACGGCGCGCTCCAGCGCCTGACCCTCGAGATCATCCTGCGCGCGGTGTTCGGCCTGGAGCGCGGCTCCCGGCTGGTCGCGTTGCGCGAGCTGTTGACCGACATCCTCGCCTTCTCCGAGCACCCGCTGTCGCTGTTCCCCGTGCCCGAGGTGCTCGCGCTGGTGGGTCCCCTCGCGGGGCAGCGCTCGAAGGCCGCCCAGGCCGACGCGCTGATCTTCGAGCTGATCGAGGAGCGGCGGCGCGGGGGCGGGGGCGGTGAGGGTGCCGGGGGCGTTGGAATCGCCGAGGGCAGCGAGGGCAGCGAGGGCGGCGAGGGCGGCGAGCGTCGCGGCGGCGGCGAGGACGTGCTGGCGCTGCTGCTGGCCGCGCGCCACGAGGACGGTTCACAGATGAGCGCGCAGGAGCTGCGCGATGAGCTCATGACCGCGCTGGCGGCGGGGCATGAGACCACGGCATCGCAGCTGGCGTGGGCGTTCGTGGAGCTGGCGCGCCACCCGTTGGTGGCCCGGCGGCTGTGGGAGGAGATCGAGGCGGGCGAGGACGACACGTACCTGACGGCCACGATCCACGAGATCCTGCGCCGCCGGCCGGTGCTGCCCAACGCGGAGCCGCGCCTGGTCAAGCGCGCGGTGGAGATCGGCGGCTTCACCTATCCGCCGGGTGTGGTGCTGGTGGCCAACGCCTACCTGGTCCACCACGATCCCGCGATCTATCCCGACCCCTACGCGTTCCGGCCCGAGCGGTTCCTCGAGCGCGCGCCGGGCACCTACACGTGGATCCCGTTCGGCGGCGGGCGGCGGCGCTGCCTGGGCGCGAGCTTTGCGCTGCTGGAGATGAAGGTGGTGCTGCGCGCCACGTTGCGCCGCTGGCAGCTCGAGCCGGTGGGCGCCCGCGAGGGCACACGCCGGCGGAGCATCACGATGAGCCCCGCGCGCGGCGGCGAGGTGGTCCTGCGCGCCCGCGCCCGCGCCCGCCCGCGCCCGCGCCCAGGGGCGATCGGTGGGCATGAGTCGCGGCGCGCGCGGGCAGTGGTGCGTTGATGGACGAGCGCGAGATCACCCGCCTCTCGATCGACACGATCCGCGGCCTGGCGATGGACGCGGTGCAGAAGGCCAAAGCGGGGCATCCCGGCACCGCGATGGCGCTGGCGCCGCTGGGGTACACGCTGTACGAGCGCTTGCTCCACCTGAACCCCGCGCAGCCGCAGTGGCCCGACCGCGACCGCTTCGTGCTGAGCGCGGGGCACGCGTGCGTGCTGCAATACGCGCTCGCGCACCTCACGGGCTTCGAGCTGGGCCTCGACGACCTGCGCCAGTTCCGCCAGTGGCGCTCGCGCACGCCGGGCCACCCCGAGCTCGGGCTCACGCCGGGCGTGGAGGTCGCCACCGGGCCGCTGGGGCAGGGGATCGGCAACGCGGTGGGAATGGCCATCGCCGAGCGCTTCCTGGCGGAGCGCTTCAACCGGCCGGGCCACCAGATCGTGGATCACCACACGTGGGTGATCGCCTCCGACGGCGACCTGATGGAGGGCGTCAGCCAGGAGGCCGCCTCGATCGCGGGCCACTTCGGGCTGGGCAAGCTGATCGTGTGCTACGACGACAACCGCATCACG
>WQXW01000294.1 GCA_009781575.1 Solirubrobacterales bacterium | reverse complement strand
GGAGGTGCGAAACGCGTTCCGCCCGCTCACGATCGTGGAGATCTCGCAGGCGATGGCGGCGGCGCGCGAGGACACGCAGGTCGGCGTGATCGTGCTCACCGGCGAGGGCCCCGACGCGTTCTGCTCGGGGGGCGATCAGCGCGTGCGCGGCGACTCGGGCTACCTCGCCGACGACGCGGCCGGCAAACCGGATCCCACCCGCCCCGGGCGCTTCCACGTGACCGACCTGCACATCGAGATGCGCCGCCTGCCCAAGCCGGTGGTCGCGATGGTGGCGGGCTACGCGATCGGCGGCGGCCACGTGTTGCACCTGGTGTGCGATCTGACGATCGCCGCCGACAACGCGCGCTTCGGCCAGGTCGGCCCGCGCGTGGGCTCCTTCGACGGCGGCTTCGGCGCGGGGCTGCTGGCCAACGTGGTGGGCGCCAAGAAGGCCAAGGAGATCTGGTTCCTCTGCCGCCAGTACACCGCGCACGAGGCGCTCGCGATGGGCCTCGTCAACACGGTGGTGCCGCTGGAGCGCCTGGAGCAGGAGACGGTGCGCTGGTGCGCGGAGATGCTGGCGCTGTCGCCGTTCTCGCTGCGCCTGCTGAAGGCCAGCTTCAACGCGAGCGAGGACGGCCTCTCCGGCGTGCAGCAGCTGGCGCACGACGCCAACCTGCTCTTCTACATGAGCGAGGAGGCCCAGGAGGGCCGGGACGCGTACAGGCAGAAGCGCAAGCCCGACTTCTCGCGCTTCCCGCGCCGAGCATGAGCGCCGGCGCCGCATCGGCATGAGCACCGCGGGCGAACTGGTCTCGGGCCCGCGCAGCCCGGTGCACATCTGGATCATGGCGGCGCGCGTGCGCACGCTGCCGGCGTCGATCGCGCCGGTGCTGGTGGGCACATCGCTGGCGCTGGGCGCGGGCCACTTCCACCCGCTCGCCTTCGTGGCGGCGCTGCTGGGCGCGATCTTCATCCAGGTGGGCACCAACCTCTCCAACGACTACTCCGACGCGCGGCGGGGCGCGGACACCGAGGATCGGCTGGGCCCGGTGCGGGTCACCGCCGGCGGCCTGGTGCCGCCGGGCCAGGTGCTGCTGGCCACCTACGTGACCTTCGGCCTGGCGATCCTGTGTGGCGCCTACCTGGTGGCGGTCGCCGGTCCGGAGCTGCTGGCGGTGGGCGCCGCGTCGATCCTCGCCGGCGTGCTGTACACCGGCGGCCCGCGGCCGTACGGCTACGAGGGGCTGGGAGAGGTGTTCGTGTTCCTCTTCTTCGGCGTGGTGGCGGTGACCGGCTCCTACTTCGTGCAGGTGCAGGCGCTCCCGTGGCAGGCCTACGGCTGCGCGGTGCCGGTGGGGCTCTTGGCCAGCGCGATCCTCGTGGTCAACAACGTGCGCGACCTGGAGACCGACCGCCGCGCGGGCAAGCGCACGCTGGCGGTGCGGCTCGGGCGCGCGCGCACGCGGGCGCTGTACACCGCGATGGTGGCGGGCGCGTTCATCTGCGCGCCGGCGCTGTGGTCGCTCGGCATGACCCCGTGGCTGATGCTCAGCTGGGCGGTGCTCCCGCTGGCCGCCTCGCTGGTGGCGGTCGTGCGCGCGCGCACCGACGGACCGTCGCTCAACGCCGCGCTGGCGCGGGGCGGCGCGTTGCAGCTGATCTTCTGCCTGCTGCTCTCCGCCGGCATCCTCGCCGGCGGCGGCATCGGCCCCTGAGAGGCGCGCTTGCGCTTGCACGTCGAGCGGCGGACCCTGCGCCTGGCGCGCGCGATGGAGAGCGCGTACGGCAGCGTGCGCGAGCGCGAGCTCTTCCTCGTCACCCTCCGCGACCACGACGGCGCGACGGGCCACGGCGAGGGGGCACCGCTGCACTCCTACGACGGCGTGAGCGCCGCGCGCGTGGAGGCGGCGTTCGAGCGCTACCGCGAGCCGCTGGGTGGCGATCCGCCGCCAGGAGCCGACCCCCAACGCCACAACGAGCTGCTGCTCGAGGCGTGTGGGCGCGCGGACCCGCTGCCGCAGGCGCTGGCGGCGATCGACCTGGCGCTGTGGGACCTGGCGGGCAAGCGGGTGGGCCGTCCGGTGGCGGAGCTCCTCGGGGATCGGCCGCGCGCGCGTGTGACGGTCAACGCGACGATCCTCGCGCTGGACCGCGCGGGCGCGGCTGAGGAGGCGGCGCGCGCGGCGAGCGACGGATACCGCTGTGTGAAGCTCAAGGTCGGCGTGGGCGACGACGCGGGGCGCGTGGCCGCGGTGCGCGCCGCGGTGGGGCCGGGCGTGGCGCTGCGCGTGGACGCCAACGGCGCGTGGAGCGTGGAGGAGGCGGTGCGCGCGATCGAGGCGCTCGAGGGGGCGGGCCTGGAGCTGGTCGAGGAGCCGGTGCACGGCGTGGAGGCGGTGCGCCGCGTGCGCGAGCGGGTGAGCGCGCGTGTGGCGATCGACGAGACCGCCGCGCAGGACGGCGCGCTGGCGGGCGGCGTGGCCGACGCGGTCTGCCTGAAGCTGTCGCGGTGCGGAGGGATCTCGGGGCTGCTGGACGCGGCGGCGCGCGCGCGGGCGGGCGGCGCGGAGGTGTACGTGGCCTCCACGCTGGACGGGCCGCTGGGCGTGGCGGGCGCGGTGCACGCGGCGGCGGCGCTGGGGGGCACCGGCGCGCTGGCGCCGTGCGGGCTGGCCACGCTGGGCCTGTTGGAGGGCGTTGGCGACCCCCTGCCGGTGATGGGCGGCGAGATCGCGGTCCCGCGCGCGCCGGGGCTGGGGGTGGACCCCCCCTGATCGCGCACCCATGGCGCCTCATCCGAACCCCCAATGCCGCATTTTGCGGGAATCTGGCCCGGCCTCGAACACACCTGTCTGAGGCGCCGTTGGGGGATTTGTTTTGAGGATTCGTTCCGCGCGGAACCAATCCAAAAAACAAAACACGCAACGGCCGGAGCTCGGGACCGGCACCGCTCGAGCGCCCGTCAAATGGCCCCGCCCGGCGCCGGGGTCGCTTCGATCGCCCGCGCCACGGCGCGCGGGTTCTCCAGCAGCAGCGCGTGGCCGCCCGGGACGATTGTCAGGCGCGCGGCGGGCATCAGCGCGGCCATGCGCTCGCCGATCTCGACGTAGCGAGGGTCGCGCTCGCCGGCGAGCAGCTGCACCGGCATCTGGAGCTCGTGCAAGCGGTGCCACACCGGGGCCATCGCGCCGGGGCCGAGCGCGCGCAGCGACCGCCGACCGGCCCCCCCCGCCGTGGGTGCCAAGACGACCTTCACGTCCCGCACCGCCTCGGCGAAG
>WQXW01000293.1 GCA_009781575.1 Solirubrobacterales bacterium | reverse complement strand
TACATCGCCGACCCGGGTCTCGCTGCCCACCTGCTGGGCGTCGATGAGCAGGGCCTCTCCCTGCCCACGAGCCCGGCCCGGGGCCCGTTGATCGAGACATTCGTCATCGACGAGCTGGTCCGACAGGCCGCGCGGCTGCTGGAGCCCGAAGTCGCCCTGCATCACTACCGCACGCGCGATCAGGCGGAGGTGGACGTGGTCGCCGAAGCCGCCGACGGGCGCATAGTGGCCTTCGAGGTGAAGGCCACCCGCTCGGTGGCGCGCGATGCGTTTCGCACGCTCGCCAGTCTGCGCGAGCGCGTCGATCGCGCCGGAGAGCGCTTCGTCGCCGGGGTCGTGCTCTATATGGGCGATCAGGCGCTGCCCGCCGGCGACCGGCTCGCCGCGCTGCCGCTCTCGCATCTGTGGATGCGCCCCCACTAGATCGCTGGAGTGGACCCGCTTTCGCGGACAGTCTGTCTGTCAAACGGGGTCCACGGAGGATGCACCTCCTGTCGGGCCCGCTGGCTGCGATCGACGATTTCTACTCTGGCCATCGCGACCCGCCCAGCCTGTGGTGGCCGGCGGATGAGGTCTGGTGTGTGGGCAGTGCGCCACAATGCCGCCGAGCTCGCATCAAGCGGGCCTGAAACACCTGTCGCGGGCCTCGAGAGGAGTTCGATATGAACGCTCTCAAGCGGGCTGCGCCACGCGCAACCCCAAGGCCTCGGCGGCCGCCGCCATGCGGCTGTCGTATGTGACCATCACGCGTAACTCGCCCACGAACTGTTGCGCCGTCGCGAGGTGGATCGCGTCGAGCGATCTGAGCGCTGCCGGTGACAGCACACCGGCGGCGCGCAGCACCCGGTCGTTGATCCTCACGAGGTCGATTCGCGCGATCACCTCCTCGCCGCGGCGAGCTGCGCCATTGCCGAGAGCCATCAGCGCACGGGCCACCTCCACGCGCGCCAGGGCACTGCACACCAACGGGCGTCGGCGGCGCAGGTACCGGCGCAGCGCGGCCGACTGCTCTTCCTGCACCGCCAGCTTGACCAGCGCCGATGAGTCCACATAGGTGACGCGCTCAGCGCTCATCTTCTCGCAGGCGTTCCAGCGCGCGGGATGGCGGCTCCTGGCCCGGGGTGAGAGGCAGCGGGGGCGGCAGACTGTCGAGGTCGAGCCGGCCGGCCACGAGGTCGCCGGCTGCCCTCATGCGCGCGGTCGGCCCCTCGTGCGGCAGTGGAGCCAGCACGGCCACCGGGCGTCCGCGGTCGGTGATTTCGATGGTCTCTCCCGCCTGCACGCGTCGAAGCAACTCGCTCGCGCGCTGCCTCAGCTCGCGCACACCTGACGTCGCCATGTGCTAGTTGTAGCACATGCCTGAGCAGTGCCGCGGCGCGCGATGTCGCACTCGCGCTCGGGCCGCGCCCGCTGCCTCGCCAAGCCCCTGGAGCTATTCCCAGTCGATGCGCGCCGCCAGCTCGGCGCCACCCAGCTCGACCAGGCTGCTGCGCTCAACCTCGCGGTAATCACCTTCGGTGAGCGCCAGCCACTCGACCGCGCGCCTCTTGGGCGTCCGCGATCACGAGTTCGTTCACCTCGTGTGCGGCGTAGAACTGGAGCTTCTTGGGCGTCTCATCGTCAGCCGATGCAACAGGCCGGCAATGCGCGCCTGCTCACGGCTCGGGGGCGGATTAACGTGCCTCACCCCCTCCCACACCTCGTCCCAGCGGTCGAGCTCGAGCGCGCGGCGGCGCTCGACCAGCGCCACCCACTCGGCAGGCGCGGCGTCCATCACGAGCGTGGGCACGGAGCAAGCGTGGCGCCGGGCAGCGCCGGCCGAGACTCCGGCGGCGGGCGGGCTATCCCCGCCGCAGCCGCAGCTCCGACCACTCCTCGCAGGAGTCGATCGTCACCCGGAAAGGGTCCATGCCCGCCAGCCCCAGCAGGCCGAACGCCCAATGCCACGGATCGCAGAAGTACACGGTGGAGCTCCACGCGTGGCGCTCCTCGCCCTGGCGCAGCTCCAGGCGAACCGCGGCCGCCACGCGGGTGGTCTGAAGACCACCGATCACCGCCTCCTGGGTCAACAGCGACTCGTCGAGCTCGATGCCGGCGAGCTCGGCCACGTGCGCGCCCATGCGCACCTCGGTGGCTCCGGTATCCAGCAGGCACGCCTGCGGCGCGAGCTCGAGCCCTTCGACCACCAGATCGACAACCGGTCGCGCTCGGCCCGCCAGGCCGGGAAGGGCCTGGAAGGCGTGTCTCACAGCGGAGCCGCGCCGCCGGCCTGAAAGGGCTCACCGGGCACGCGGAACATGCTGTCCGCGTGCCTGCGGTGCACGGCGAGCCAGCCCACCACCGCGCGCGGTTCAGGGGCCGCGACCAACACCTCGGATCCCTTTGTCGCGACCCACTGACCGACGACCGGCTCGAGGTCCTCCGCGCTGGGCCGGCCGGTCGTGGCCACACGTGGCGATCGCGGCCGCGAGGTGCTCGCCGGCGCGGACGGCCGGCCGTCCGGCGCCGGCCTCTGGTCGCCACGGCCGGTCGTCGAGCTGCGCCGGCCCGCGGGAAAGCCGAGGCCGCTGAGAATGCGCCGCGCGTGGTGCGTGGTGAACTCGGCGCGATCCAGCCCGGTGAGCACCTCGATGACCTGCTTGGGGGGATAGCGGCGGCGGTTGATCACGACGAAATGGTCGGTGAGCGGCTCTGGCAGAACCCCACGCAGACGGCGCTCGACCTGGGTCGAGCGAAGCGCGAACCGCCTGCCGGCGATGACCACTGTGCGCGTTGTCTCGGCCACGGTTTCTCCGGATCGTCTCTGCACTGAGAGAGCCTACCATCGACGGGGCGAGATCGGTCTCCCAGCCCACCGAGTGGCACAGAGCTGGGAAACGAGTCCCGCCGGGCGTGGCAGGGGTCAGCCCCGGCCGGAAACCGGCATGGGCAGCTCGACCACGGGCGCCAGCTCCGGCGCGACGTGCCCGCGGAGCTCACCTTCGCTCAGCGACAGCGCTCTGTCGGCCGCGAACAGCCCCGAGCCTTTGTCGAGGCACATGAGCACCGCGACGCCGTCGTCGCTGAGCGAGCGCACGACGCGCAGGATGCGCTCGCGCTCCAGCGGGTGCACCCCGGTGGTGGGCTCGTCGACCAGCAGCAGCGAGGGCTCCTGGAGGAGCGCCCCGGCCAGCGCGACCCGCACCGCCTCGGCGCGGTCGAGTTCGCAGGGACGGCGCGCCTCGCATTGGCGCGCCCCGGTGCGCTCGAGCGCGTCGCCGGCGCGCG
>WQXW01000292.1 GCA_009781575.1 Solirubrobacterales bacterium | reverse complement strand
TCGCCGCGGAGAACACCCCCGAGCATCGCGTCTCCGCGGGCGAGCGCTACGCGGCGGTGTACGAGATCAACCTCAGCCGCTGCATCTTCTGCGGCTACTGCGAGGTGGCGTGCCCGTTCGACGCGATCACGATGGGCCACGACTACGAGCTCTCCGACTACGACCGCTCCGACCTGATCTTCACCAAGGAGATGCTGCTGGCGGAGCCGCTCGAGCGCACCCCGTTGCGGCGGGAGGGCGAGTGATGCGCGTTGTGCAGGACCCTGGTGCGGCGTCGAACACACCTGTCCGAGTCAGCGTTGGGGGATTCAAAAAGAGGATTCCTTCCGCGCGGAACCAATCCAAAAAACAAAACACGAAACGGCTGGAGCGCGACCGGCACCCCGCAGGGGCAGCCACCAAATGACGTACGTCATTTTCTTCATCGCCGCGATCGGGGCGATCGGGGGCGCGATCGGGGTCGTGGCGCTGCGCGACGCGTTCTTCTCGGTGCTGGCGCTGGTGGTGCACCTCATCTCGCTGGCGGTGCTCTTCCTGCTGTTGCGCGCGGAATTCGTGGCCGCCGTGCAGGTGGTCGTGTACGCGGGCGCGGTGATGGTGCTGTACGTGTTCGTGGTGGCCTACGTGGGCGGCGAGGGGGACTCGCTCTCCGAACGGCTGCGCCGCGGGGTGGGGCCGCTGGGCTCCAGCGTGCGCCTCGACGCGGCGCTGCTCGGCGCGCTGCTGCTGACCGAGCTGTTCATCGCGCTGTTGGGCACCGGGCTGCGCGCGATCCACGGCCACGGCGCGCCCTACACGCCGGGCCCCCGCACCTTTGGCACGCCGGCCTTCATCGGCCAGCTGCTGCTGACCCGCTTTCTGGTGGCCTTCGAGGTGGCCTCCTCGCTGTTGCTGATCGCCGCGGTCGGCGCCGTGGTGCTCGCGCGGCGGCGCGGGGGCATACCGGAGGAGGGCGGCGACGAGGAGCCGCCGACGCCGCTCGCGCTCGTGCGCCCGCCGGGCACCGGCACGATGAGAGAGGGAGTGGAAGGGCGATGACCATCGCCTGGTATCTCGCGGTGTCGGCGATCGTGTTCGCGCTGGGCGCCGCGGGGGTCATCACCCGGCGCAACCCGCTGGTGGTGCTGCTCTGCCTTGAGCTGATGCTCAACGGCGCCAACCTGGCGCTGATCGCGTTCTCGCGCATGTGGGGCAACGGCGACGGGCAGATCTTCGCGCTGGTCGTGATGACGGTGGCCGCCTGCGAGGTGTGCATCGGCCTCGGCATGATCGTCGCGATCCACCGCCGCCGCCTGCCGATCGACGTGGACGAGCTGCGGGAGCTGCAGGGATGAGCGCCACCGGCTGGGCGTGGCTCTGCCTGCTGTTCCCGCTGGTGGGGACGCTGCTCGTGGGATTCGACTTCCGCGTGCTCCCGCAGCGCTCCGCGGGCTGGATCGCGACCGGCGCGATCTTTCTCTCCTTCCTCGCCGCGCTGGGCGCGCTGATCGCGCTGCAGCACCACGCGCCGGCAGATCGCCAGATGGTGTCCTCACTGTGGGACTACGCGGTGAGCACCGGTATCGACGCGCGCATGTCGATCCTCGTGGACCCGCTGTCGGTGTACATGATCCTGATCGTCTCCGGGGTGTCGGCGCTGATTCACCTCTACTCGATCTCCTACCTGGACCGCGACCGCGGCTTTGCGCGGTACTTCGCGTACATGAACTACTTCGTGTTCTCGATGCTGCTGCTGGTGCTGGCCGGCAACTTCCTGATCCTGATCGTCGGCTGGGCGTTCGTGGGCGCGGCCTCCTATCTGCTGATCTCCTTCTGGTACCGGCGCACCACCGCCACGCGCGCGGGGATCAAGGCGTTCGTGATCAACGTGGTGGGCGACGTGGGACTGGTGCTGGGCACCTTCTTCATCTTCCGCCACTCCGGCACGCTCTCGCTGCTGGGCACCTTCCACGTGGCCGAAGCGGGCGCGTTCGCGCACGGCTCCGCCCACACCGATCTGGTCGCCGGGTGCGTGCTGCTGCTGGTGGGCGCGTTTGCCAAGTCGGCGCAGATCCCGCTGCACACCTGGCTGCCCGACGCGATGGAGGGACCCACGCCGGTGTCGGCGCTGATCCACGCCGCCACGATGGTGACCGCGGGCGTGTACCTGATCGCGCGCATGCACCCGCTCTTCGAACGCGCGCCCGCCGCGCAGGACGTGGGCGCGGTGATCGGCGCGCTCACGCTGCTGATCGCCGGCACGATCGGGCTGGTGCAGACCGACATCAAGCGCGTGATCGCGTACTCCACGATGTCGCAGATCGGCTACATGATCATGGGCGTGTCGGTGGGCGCCTACGCGGCGGGTCTCTTTCACCTGATGACCCACGCGTTCTTCAAGGCGCTGCTGTTCATGGCCGCCGGCTCGCTGATCGGCGCGATGGCGGGCGAGCAGTCGCTGGATCGCATGGGCGGCTTCCGCCGCGCGCTGCCGTTCACCTACGCGGCCTTCCTGATCGGAGGGTTGGCGCTGAGCGGCATCCCGCCCTTCTCGGGCTTCTTCTCCAAGGACGAGATCCTGCTGGTCACCGCCGAACGCGGCGGCTGGCACTGGGCGCTGTACGCGATGGGCTACATCGGCGCGCTGCTGACCGCGATCTACACCTTCCGCATGATCTTCCGCGCCTTCCACGGCACGCCCTGCGAGGAGGCGCGCGAGCTGCAAGCCGGCCACCTCGCGCACACCGAGCACCCCCGCAACCCGGCGACCGGCGAGCTGGAGGACACCGACGTGGGCTTCCCGGGCCCCACGCACGCGATCGCCGAGCGCGCGGTGCCGATGCGGGTCGCGATGTCGGTGCTGGCGCTCGGCTCGGTGGGCCTCGGCCTGGTGCAGATCCCCAAAGTGGACTTCGTGGTGGACGATTTCCTGCGCCCCACCTTCGCCCACGCGGCGGGCTATGAAGTGCACCAGCGCAACGGCGTGCTGATCGGCGGGCTGATCCTCGGCACCGCGATCGGCCTGCTCGGCATCGCGATCGCCTGGAGGGTGTGGGTGGCGCGCCCCGGCATCGCCCCCGCGCTGCGCGCGCGCTTCGGCGCCGTGTACACCCTGCTGCACAACGCGTGGTACTTCGACGACGCGATCGCACTGCTGGTGGTGCGCCCGGCGGCGGCGGTCGGGCGCTTCGCCACCGACACCTTCGAGCGAGTGGCGATCGAAGGCACGCTGATCGGCGGCACCACCAGCGTGGTGCGCGCCGGCTCCGCCGCGGTGCGCGCCGTGCAGACC
>WQXW01000291.1 GCA_009781575.1 Solirubrobacterales bacterium | reverse complement strand
ATCCGAGCGGGCGGCCGAGGTCGAACGGCCCGGAGATCGCCTGTGTGAGCACCCCGCCTTCGAGGTAGGCGTAGGTGACGGTCAGCAGCGGGTCCTCCCGCGGCTCGGCGCACAGCCGCGAGCCGATGTAGAGCTGGCCGCTGATCTCATCGAACGGAGCGCCGGCGCTGCCCACGCAGTCGAGCGCGTAGCCGGGGGTTTCACCGCCGCAGGAGAACGTTTCCTGTTGCGGCTGCGCCTGCGCGTTGGCCACCAGCGGCGCCGCCTGCAGCCCCACCAGGGGGATCTGCGACTGCAGCTGATAGCCGCTGATCGGGCCGTTGCAGTGAAACTCATAGCGAACCGCGGTGCCTTCGCTGCCGGGTTCGGCCCTGCCCGCCGCGATCGTGCCGAGGCATTCGTAGGCGTTGGGGTTGGCGGCTTCGGCGTGGCTCGAGCCGGCGCCGGTCGTCAGCGCCATGAGCAGGGCGCCGGCGATCGCGGCGAGCCAGCGGATCGCGCGCGGGCGCATGAGGTGGAGCGGTTGCAATGGGATCTCCGTTTCTGTGTGTGTGCTGGTTTTGCGGGTCGTCGCTATCCGCCGGCGCCACTGCCGTAGGCCGTTGGAGGGATCTGGCTCACGCCGGCGTCCGCCGCGTGGCCCAGGAGGGGCACTCCGTAGAGCCGCTCGAGGCTCTTCAGGAGCGAGAAGTCGTCGAATCGCGCGTTCACGCGCGCGGCGCGGTGCACGAACGGCGAGAGCAGCAGCGCCCCCACGGTGGCGGCCGGCCCGGCAGCGGGCGCGCTGTCGAAGGTGATCACGATCAGGCCGCCGCCGCGGTAGGCGCTCGTGGCGGTGATCTCGCTCACCACCCCCCGCAGGAACGAGTCCGCGGGAGCGGTGCCCGGCGGCGGACCGGCGCCCGCGCAGGGAGCGGTGAGCCCGTCGTCGCACGCCGCGGGGATGATCCACGCGAGGCTCGGCGTGCTCGGCGTCCCCCCCAGGTCGCCTTCCAGCCGGGCGAGATCCACATCGTCACTCGCACATGCGCCGCCTTCCAGGAGCGAGTCGAAATAGACGAACGGGTTGCGGGAGCTCGCGTAATCCTGCCCCGACGACGGCGTGGGCGCGAGATTCGGCGCACCGAGCGGGGGGTGCGCGCAGCCCCCCGCGGCGCTCGCCGCGGTGGAGCTCATGTCCTGCGCGTACGCACGCCACGCGCCGCCTGCCGTGCTCACCTGCCCCGCCAGCGTCCCCACGGCGGCCGGGTACACGCACCCGCTGCCGGTGGCAAGCCCGCTGGGGCCGCTGAGCGTCGGCGGCTGCACCGCTTCGTAGGTGGCGCAGTTTTGTTCGGTGGCCGGATTCGGCCCCTGTCCCGACAGCAGCGCGATGTCGTTGGCCAGCGGCGCGCGCGCCACCAGCGCGAAGTGGGTGAGCAGCGTGCCCTCCCGCACCAGCGTCCCCTCCAGGTAGGGGAAGTGCGCGCTTTGGGAGCGCACCCCGGAGAAGCTGCCCTGGCCGAGCGCGATCACCCACACGTGCGCGATGCGCGTGCGCGCCGGGGGGCGGGCGCTGCCGCCGCCCGGGCTCGACGGGGCGTTTTCGTGATGCCGAGGGGCGCCGGCGCGGGCTTCGCCGGGACCTTCGGCGCGCGCGCCCGCGGAGGCGGCTTCGCCGGCCTGCGCCCCCTGAGGACCTCCAGCATGGGCCGGGGGGTGCGGTTCGGCCCCGCCCGCCGACGTTTCGCTCCCGCCGCTCTGTTCGGCGGCGGTCCCGGCCGGGGCCAGGGCCGGTGCGGCCTCCGCGGCGCCGGCCGGGGCGAGCGACCCGGGCGGGCGCTTGGGCGCCTGCGCGCCTGGCAGCACCGATGCGAGCAGGCGTTGCGGGGTCTGCGCCGAGTCCGTACCGGCGCCGGCGCTCCTCGACGGGCCGATCGCGGCCCCCGCGCCGAGGCCCGCGGCCAGGAAGGCGGCGGCGAGCACCACGCCGAGCGCTCGCGAGGGCCTCCAGACGTGCGGCGAGCCTGCCGCCGCCGGCGCGAGCTCGCCCGGCGCGAGCTCCCCCGCCGCGAGCTCCCCCGGCGCGAGCTCCCCCGGCGCGGGGCCCGGCGGCGAGCGGCGCCAGAAGGCGGTGAAGTCGAGGCGGGGCGCACCGCGGCGCGCGCCGCACTGCAGGCAGTAGCGCTGATCGGGGCGCAGCGGCGCGTGGCACCCCGCGCACGGTTCGCGCGCCGGCGGGCCGGGCGGCTGCGCGCCCTGCGCCCCTACGGATTGCAATCGATCAGTCATCATCTATTCTTCATAAAATAGGTGGGGTCAACTGACATTATGCAGATCTTGCTACGATGCCGCCTCCCCATCTCGTTGGATCTCAAAAAAGGAGCCCGTCAGATGAAGTCGCTGCCCCGCCGCACCGCCGCGCTCGCCACGGCCGGCGCCCTCGCACTCGTGGCGCCGGCCGGCGCGCAGGCGAGCTCGCTCATCACGATCAGCGGGGCCACCGCGTCATATCCGCTGGTGTCGCTGCTGGCCGCGAAGTACTCGAAGCTCGTCCACCACCGGGTGCGTTTCAGGATCACCCAGGGCGGCTCGCAGATCGGCGTCAACGACGTCGCCGCCGGGCGGGTGTCGATCGGCGACGTCTCGCGCGACCCGCTGAGCGCCGATCCCAAGGGACTGGACTTCTATCCGATCGCCAAGTACGCGGTGTGCATCGTCACCAACAGCGCCAACCGGCTCACCAACCTCACCACCGCCCAGGCGCAGGCGATCTTCACCGGCAAGACGCGCAGCTGGGCAGCGGTGCCGGGCGCGAGCGGGTCGTCGGGCACGATCGATCTCATCAGCCGCACCTCGACCGCGGGCACGCTGTCGAACTTCCAGACGCTGCTCCTGGAAGGCAAGAAGGTCTCCTCGGTGGCCACCCAGGAGTCCTCCGAGGGCCTGCTCCGCCAGGCGGTCACGAGCGACCCCAGCTCGATCGGCTTTCTCTCCAACTATCAGGCCGGGCTGGGCGGCGTGAACGTGGTCGACTACAACGGGGTGGCCTGCACCACCGCCAATGCGCGCTCCGGCGCGTACGCGGGCGTGGCGCGCTTCTACGAGGTCACAAACGGCCGCGCCACCGGCGCCGTGGCGAGCTTCATCGCGTGGATCGACCGCAGCAGGGCGGCGCGCCGGATCATCTCGAGCCAGTGGATCCCGATCGGGTGATGGCTCGCCCACGAGGACCGCGCAGCCGGGAATCTGGCGCGGCCTCGAACACACCTGTCCGAGGCGCCGTTGGGGGAT
>WQXW01000290.1 GCA_009781575.1 Solirubrobacterales bacterium | reverse complement strand
GGTCGCTGAGCCCCGGTCGCTGAGCCCCGGTCGCTGAGCCCCGGTCGCTGAGGCCCGGTCGCTGAGGCCCGGTCGCTGAGGCCCGGTCGACCGCCGGGCGTGCCGGGGCGTTCCGTGTTTTGTTTTTTGGATTCGTTCCGCGCGGAACGAGTTCTCTTTTTGAATCCCCCAACGGCTCCTGCGACAGGTGTGTTCGGGGAGGGCCGCGTCCACGGTCACCCAACCGCCCCCGGCCCCACTAACGACGGCCTAACGGAACCCAAACACGGCGAACCGCCCTCCCAAGGTGCGGAACGGTTTACTTGACCGCCTATGACGCACGTCGACATCACGCGGGAGACAGCAACTCTCCACGACGTCGCGTCCACACCGACACGCTCGCTGCTCGACGTGCTGGCCGCCACCGTCGCGCGCCATCCCAAGCGGGTCGCGCTGGAGGCCGGCGAGACGAGCCTCACCTACCGCGAGCTCGCGGTCGAGATCGAACGGCTCGCCCACGAGTTGCGCGCCGGCGGCATCGGCCCGGGCGATCGCGTGGGCGTGAAGCTCGCCAGTGGCAGCGCCGAGCTGTATGTCGCGATCCTCGCGGTGCTCCACGCGGGGGCCGCCTATGTGCCGGTCGACGCCGACGATCCCCCCGCGCGCGCGGAGGCGATCTGGGAGCGCGCCGGCGTGTGCGGCGTGCTCGAGCGGGGCCTGCGCGTGCGCTCGCTGGCGGAGCCGCTCGGCGAGCGCCGCGCGCCGCGCGCCGAGGACGACGCGTGGGTGATCTTCACCTCGGGCTCCACCGGGGAGCCCAAGGGCGTGGCGATCAGCCATCGCTCCGCGGTGGCGTTCATCGAGGGCGAGGCGCGCCTGTGGAGCGTGCGCCCTGAGGATCGTGTGCTGGCCGGGCTGTCGGTCGCCTTCGACGCCAGCTGCGAGGAGATGTGGCTGGCGTGGGCCAACGGCGCCGCGCTCGTGCCGGCGCCGCGCGCGGTGGTGCGCTCGGGCGCCGATCTCGCGCCGTGGCTCGCCGAGCGGCGGGTCACCGTGATCTCGACCGTGCCCACGCTCGCCGCGATGTGGCCGGTGGAGATGCTCTCGCGCGTGCGCCTGTTGATCCTCGGCGGCGAGGCGTGCCCGCCGGAGCTCGGGTGGCGCCTGGCGGAAGGGCGGGAGGTGTGGAACACCTACGGCCCCACCGAGGCGACCGTGGTCAGCACCGCCGCGCCCATCCGGCACCGCGAGCCGATCACGATCGGCTGGCCGCTCGAGCGCTGGCGGGTGGCGATCGTGGATGAGCTGGGCGAGCCGGTGCCGTTCGGGGAGGAGGGCGAGCTGGTGATCGGCGGCGCCGGCCTCGGCCGCTACCTCGATCCGGTGCGCGACGCGGAGGCGTACGCGCCGCTGCCCGCGCTCGGGTGGGAGCGCGCCTACCGCTCCGGCGATCTGGCGCGCGAGACGATCGAGGGGCTGCAGTTCATCGGCCGCCGCGATCATCAGGTCAAGCTGGGTGGGCGGCGATTGGAGCTGGGCGAGGTGGAGGCGCAGCTGCGCGCCGTGGCCGGGGTGCGCGCGGCCGCCGCCGCGGTCAAGCGCACCGTGGGCGGCAACCACGTGCTGGTCGGCTACGTGGTGGGCGAGGTCAATCCCGAGTACGTGCGCGCGCAGGTGGCCGAGCAGCTGCCCGACGGGCTCACGCCGCTGGTGGTGGTGCTCGACGAGCTGCCGGTGGCCGGCTCGGGCAAGATCGATCGCACCGCGCTCCCGTGGCCGCCGCCCCGCAGGGAGGGCGGCATCGACCAATCGCTCACCGGCACCGGCGCGTGGTTGGCGCGCCAGTGGGCCGCGCAGCTGGGCCCGGTCCCGATCGGCGCCGACACCGACTTCTTCGCCGCCGGCGGCACCTCGCTGATCGCGGCCAAGCTCACCTCCGCGCTGCGCGCGCGCTTTCCCACGGTGGCGGTGTCGGACCTCTACGAGCACCGCCAGCTGGCGCAGCTGGCCGCGCGCCTCGATGAGCTGGGCGAGGCGCGCAACGAGGGCGCGGTCGCGCTGCCCACACCACCGCGCCGCTGGGGCGCAATCCAGCTGCTCGGCCTGCTGGTGCTGGTGCTGCTCCAGGCGAGCACCTGGCTGATCGGCGCATTCGCGCTCGGCAATCTGCTGGGCGGCGATCTGCCCCACGTCGGGTGGGCGTGGCTGGCCGGAGCGTGGCTGCTGCTCGCGAGCCCCCCCGGGCGAACCGCGATCGTGCTCGGCTGCAAGCGCGCGCTGCTGGGGCGCGGACTGCGCCCCGGCCGCCACTCCCGCCACTCCTGGCTGGCCTGCCGCCTGTGGTTCCTCGAACGGCTGAGCGAGGTGCTGGGCATGGGACGCCTCGCGGGAACTCCCTGGGCGGGTCGGTACGCGCGCATGATCGGGGCCGAGGTGGGCGCGGGCGCGCGGCTGGGCACGGTGCCCACGCCGGGCGCGCTGGTGCGCATCGGCGCCGGCGCGACGCTGGAAGGAGACGTCGACATGCAGGGCTGGTGGATCGACGGCGAGGAGCTCGTGATCGGCGAGGTCCAGATCGGCGCCGGCGCGCGCGTGGGCACGCGCGCGCTGCTGATGCCGGGTGCGATCGTGGGCGAGGGAGCGGAGATCGAGCCGGGAGGCGTGGTGAGCGGCGCGGTGCCCGCAGGGGAGCGGTGGGGCGGCGTGCCGGCGCGCCACGAGGGCGCCGCGGGGGAGGGCTGGCCGGCGGAGCCGGCGCCGCGCCACGCGCACCCGCGCCTGTGGCGCGCGATGTACGGTCCCGCGCTGCTCGCCGGCAGTCTGCTGGCCCTGCTCGCGTTCGTCCCCGCCCTGCTGGCGCTCGGCTTCGCGGGCGCTCCGCTGCCCACGCTGCACACGCCGGCTTGGGTGCTGGTGGTGGAGGCGCTGGCCGTGACGAGCGGGTCCCTGCTCTGCTACGCGGTGCTGGTCGCGGGCGTGGTGCGCCTGCTGTGGCGCCTGGTGGAGCCCGGCTGGCACCCCGACAGCGGCCCCGTCGCGTGGGCGCTCTGGTTCAGCGAAGATCTGATGACCCAGGCGCGCGCGCTGCTCTTCCCGCTGTACTGCTCCATCTACACGCGCTCCTGGCTGCGGTTGATGGGCCTGCAGATCGGACCGCGCACCGAGATCTCGACCGCGGTGGGGCTCAACAAGCTCGTCTCGTTCGGGCGCGTGAGCTTCGCCGCCGACGACGTGGTGCTGGCCGGCGCGCGCGCGCGCAACGGGTGGCTGCACCTGGAGCGGATCGAGATAGGCGATCGCACCTTCCTC
>WQXW01000289.1 GCA_009781575.1 Solirubrobacterales bacterium | reverse complement strand
GGCCGGCTGTGGAGCTCGTCGAGCGCGTGCGCGCAGAGGCCGACGCCCAGGAAGAAGGCCCCCAGGCAGGCGATCAGGCGCACCGCGTACAGGTGGGGCGCCACGGCCGCGCCGAGCGCCACGTAGGAGAGGTGCCAGGCGGTGTAGGGCGGGTGCAGGAGCGTGACGAGATCGCGCCACCCGCCGGGGCGCAGCGCGTAGAACGCGGGCCGCTCAAGCGGTCGTGGGACCGCCATCGGCTCGCGTGCCCCAGATCACGATGCCGCCGCCGAGGCTCATGCGGCGCGCGCGCACCCCCTGGATGCCGGCGGCGCGCCACATCTCGAGCTGGCGCTCCAGCGGGTGGCGCGCGTAGAAGTCGGGGATCGAGCGCGCCAGGAACGCGCCGGTGTGGGCCCACTCGCGCGACACCAGCCGCCCGAGCGCGGGCAGCCCCGCGCGCGTATAGAGCCGCCAGAGCGCGTGCCACGGGGGTGAGTCGGGCACGGCGAACTCGAGCGCGGCGACCCGTCCGCCGGGCGCCACCACGCGCGCCAGCTCGCGCAGCGTGGCGGCGGGGTCCTCCACGTAGCGCAACAGGTAGGTGAAGGTGAGGTGGTCGAACTCGCCATCGGCGAACGGCAGGCGCTCGGCCTCGGCGATCTGCAGCGACACGCGCGCGGCCAGCTCGGGCCGCCGGCGCAGCCGCAACCGTGCGGCGGCGAGCATCTCGGGGCTCTGGTCGACCCCCACCACCGAGCAGTGGCAGCGGCGCACGAGCGCCTGCGCCACCAGCCCCGTGCCGGTGGCCACGTCGAGCACGCGCTCCTGTGGCTGCGCGCGCACCGCGTCGACCATCGCGGCGCGCCAGCGGGGATCCTGGCCGAAGGAGAGCGCGGCGCCCACGAGGTCGTAGTGGCGCGCGAGCGGCGCGAACAGCTCGAGCGCCTCGCGCTTGGCGGGGCTGGCGGTGGGCCCGTGCGCGGCGAGCTCGCTCATCTCCACACCATCCCGGCCGGCCGATCGCGCGCGGGCCAAACGGCGCCGCTACAGCCCCGGCGGGTGGCGGGCGACGAATCCTTCGTTGGAGCGGATCTGCGGCTGCCAGCGCGAGGCGAACTCGCCGGAGCGGCCCACCGTGTCGAAGCGCATCCACCCGGAGCCGACGTTGACGTACATGTAGGTGTGGCCGGCGTTGGCGTACACGGTGATCCATTTGCCGGGCCCCGCCGCGCCCCAGCTCTCCAGCGCGCCGGAGGTCTCCGGCGAGGCGATCAGCCCGCCGGCGGCGAGCGCGTAGGAGACCGAGCCGGAGCAGTCGTAGGCGTTGTCCACGAACGACGCGTGGCCACCGCCGAACACGTAGGGGAAGTCGGCGATCGCGTTGGCGCCCGCGATCACGCGCTGCACCGTGAGCGGCACGTTCTGGGGGATGGGGATCGCGCCGTTGCCGCCCACCGAGTCGCCGCCGGGCACCGTGGCGATCGGCACCGACGCCTGGCGGCGCGCGGACTGTTCCGCCGCGTGCATCTGCCCCAGCTCGCGGCGCACTTCCGCGGTGGACGCCGCGCCGGGCGCGACGATCGCTTCGCCCGCCGACGCGGGCGCGGCGGCGGAGGAGTGTTGCACGCCGGCCGGCGCGGGGAAGCTCTTGCCTTCTTCGGGGTCCGGCGTCACCGCCACCGACCCGCCGTGGGGCCCGGCGATAACGACAGCGTGGCTGGTCCGGGCGCCGTGCGTGCGCGCCGCCGGGTTGGCGCCGCTCCCGGTGTGCGCGAGCGGCGCCGCGGGGTGGGCGGCGGCGGGGCGCGCGGCGGCGGGGCGCGCGGCGGCGGACGTGGCGGACGTGGGGGCGGCCACGTGGTGCGCGGCGGCGAGCGCGTGTTGGGCGGGACCGGGCCGGGCGATCAGCGCGGCGGCGACGCCGAGCGCGGTCACCACGACGGCGATCAGCGCCCCGGCGAGGGAGTGCCGGGAGAGGCCCCAGCGGGAGCCGGCGGGCGAGGATGCTCTCCAAGCGCTCACGCGGGGCACAGGGTATCGGCTATCGTGGCGCGGGCGCCTCAGCTAGGCTGAGCGGGTGCGAGAGGACGCGACCGTGGTGGAAGTGCGGCAAGGAGCGGCACGGGCGGTGGCCGCGAGGCCCCACATGCGGCTGCTGCACGGTATGCGCCGGCCGGCCAACTGGCTGCAGCTGGTGCGCTTCGGCGTCGTGGGCGCGACCGGTTTCGTGGTCAACATCGGCGTGTACGCGCTGTGTGTGCACGCGTTGGGCATCCACTATCTCCTGTCCGGCGTGCTGGCGTGGACTGTGGCGGCGGCCAACAACTTCTGGCTCAACCGCCACTGGACGTTCGACGCGGCGGCGGGGCGCGCGCACTTCCAGGCGATGCGCTTCCTGGTCGTGAGCGCGGTGGCGTTCGGGGTGAGCGAGCTCCTGCTGGGGGTGCTGGTCGAAGCGGGCGGCCTGCCAAAGGTGCCGGCGCAGGCGCTGGCGGTGGCGGCGTCGACGCCGCTGAACTTCCTCGGGAACAAGCTCTGGAGCTTCCGGCTGGACCGCTGAGCGCCGCCGAACCGGCCTGTCAGGCCCGTGGATGGGTCTCTGGATGGGCCTGTGGATGGGCCGGCGGCGGGTGCTCGGGGGCCACCTATACTCTGATTTTCCCCCTCGGGAGGACTCTCGTGCAGGAGATGGTGATCTACGGCGTGAGCTTTGACATGGTCGGCAAGCAGCCGATCGTCCTCCTCAAGACGGTGGAGGGCAACCGCTTTTTGCCGATCTGGATCGGCCACCCGGAGGCGGCGTCGATCCTGATGAAGCTCCAGGGCGCCAACACGCCGCGCCCGATGACCCACGACCTGCTCTGCGAGATGCTGGGCGAGCTGGACGTCAAGTGCACGCAGGTGGCGGTGACCGAGCTGCGGGACAACACCTTCTTCGCGTCGATCACGCTGGCGGTCAACGGGCGCGAGCTCGAGATCGACTCGCGCCCGAGCGACGCGATCGCGCTGGCGGTGCGCTCGGGTGCGCCGATCTACGCCGCCGAGGATGTGATCGCGGAGTCGGCGATCGAGTTCGAGCACTCGGTGGAGGAGAGTGAGGACGTGGTGGAACGGTTCAAGGAGTTCCTCGACGAGGTCACCCCTGAGGACTTCGCGGCCGGCGACTCGTAGGGCGGAGGAAGGAGGCGCAGGTTCCGATCCGCTCTCGCCGCGTTGATCGGCTTGATCGGATCAACCTCATCAGCCTCCCGTGGCCGCTTGGGCCCGCAGGGAATCTGGCGGGCGGGCCTCGAACACACCTGTCGGAGGGGCCGTTTCAAAAAGAGGATTCG
>WQXW01000288.1 GCA_009781575.1 Solirubrobacterales bacterium | reverse complement strand
ACGACGAGCAGCGCGTGGGTGTCGCCGCGGTGCATGTCGCGGGCCTTGGCCTGCAATGCCTTGAACACGGCCGTGTCGGGCTCGACGACGATTGGGCGTTCGCTCAACTGAGCAATGCCTCCAACGCGGGTTGCAGGCGGGCGGCGCCGCCAAGCTCGCGGGCCAGCTCGGCCAGGCGTGCGGGGCTGGAACCGCCGCGAGTCATATAGCGGCGGAGCGCGTGCAGCGCAAGGTCGCGGCCGACCCAGCGGGACATGCGTATCGCATCGACCACTGACCGCTCGGCGGAGTAAATCCAGAAAGGCTCGTCGGCGTCGCTGCGCGCCTGCTGACGGTCGAGCCCGAACGTCTCGGGGGCGAAGACGTGCACCCTAGTGGGCGGCTGCTCGATCGTCGGCCGGTGCGCTCCTCTCGGCACGGCGATGTGCACCTGCGCCGGGATCTCGTCGCTCAGATCCCAGTGGGCCAGAGCCGAGCCCAGGCAGATGGTGCCACAAGGCACCCGCGCCGAGACCACGGCCAGCCCGGACAGCAGTCCCACGCCTCCCTCGGGCAGTTGGAGCACTCCCCGCCCCGGAGCCGCGAGCGCTCCGTCCTGCCGAAGCCGGTGCAGGGTCGTGCGTGCGATTCCCGCCTGGACGGCCTCGGATACGCGAAATGGCCGCGAGCCGAAGCGCTCGCGCAGCAGCAGCACGGCCGGACGATCGCTCTCCGACATGGAACAAATCCTACACACAACCCTGCCTCATGTGGAGAGTTTGTTCCAGGCTCAGTTGGTGCGCCACGCGAGGGGAGGTCGAACCGCAGGCGGCATGGCTGGGCTGTGCGGGCAGCAGCGCCTTGAAGAGCCGATCTTCTCTCAGCTCGCGCTCTTGGCCTCGCCCGCCAGGCCCAGGAGAGGGCCCGGTCGATACTCGAGCGAGTGGACGCCAACGGGTGCCCCGCAGCTGCGGCGTTACGAGCTCGACAGCGCCGAAGCGATCAAGGCCTGGATCGTGAGGGATTGACCACCCACCCCCACCCGGCACAGCAGGCGTGGCCCATGGCAGACGCGGTATGTGATGATGCAGGCGACCGCGCTCCCACTCTCCGCAGTCTTCGACCCCCATCGGCGTGGACCACGATCACCGTCGCTCTGCCCTCGCCCTGCACCTGCAGCAGGTAACGGCCGCGGCTCAGGCTCCGCAGGCGCAGCCCCAGCCAGCGGCCGCCCACCGCGCTGCTGCCGTGACGAACCGCCCGGCCGTCGCGCATCAGCCGCCAGTGCACGCGCGAGACGTGAGCGTGCTTGCGACTTCCGTTCTGCGCGTGGCCCCCATCGACCTTGCAGTGCACGACGATTTCCCCATGCGTCTGCTCGGCTTTGCAAACGATCTTCCCGACCACGCCGGCGGGACCGCGCTTGCCTTCCTTGCCCTGCGGTCCTTCCGGACCGCTCGCACCGGGTTTGCCGGCAGGGCCTTCTTTGCCGTTTGCCCCATCTTTGCCGGGGGCACCTTTGCTCCCAGCCGTGCCGTTGCATACATACACGGTGCCGCTGGCCGACGTGAGCGCCACGCCACCTTCGGGGCAGTTGGCGCTTCCGGCCGCCACTGTGGCGACGCTCATGCCCACGCCGTTACAGATGTCCGCCGTGCCGCCGGACGACGTGACTGCAAGACCACCTTCAGGGCATGTGGCGTTACCGATCGCCACCGTTGCAACGGTCACGCTCGCGCCGTCGCAGATCGCTTTCTTGGTCGAGGGTACCCCTTCGACTTCGACGGTGATGCCACCCGCAGGGCATTCGGCCGTACTGGCTGGGCCGGTGACGATCGGTTTGCCGCTCGCGCCGGCCACGCCGTTGCAGATCTTTGTCTTGGTCGAGGGTTCTTCCTTGACTTCGACGGTGATGCCGCCGGCCGGGCATTCGGCCGTACTGGCTGCGCCGGTGACGATGCTTTTGCCGCTGGAACCACTCGCACCATTGCAGATCGCTTTCTTAGTCGACGGTTCCCCTTCGACTTCGACGGTGATGCCGCCGGCGAGGCATTCAGCGGTGCTGGCGGTGCCGATCACAATGCCTTTGCCCGGTTCGAACGTCGCCGTCACGCTGCTGGCCGCGGTGATCGTGAACGAGCAGTTGGCGGTGCCTTCGCACGAGGCCGCCGAGCCGCCGCCCCCGCTCCAGCCGGCGAACTTCGAGCCGGCGGCGGCCTTGCCCTCGAGCACGAGTTTCGTGCCGTCGGGGTATTCGGCTTTGCAGGGGCCGAAGCTGCCGCTGGAGTTCGCTTCACATTCGACGGCGCCACTGCCGGTGCCCGCGCGCGCGAGCGTCAGCGGCGGCTGCTTATAGGTGAACCCACTGGCATTGCATCCTTGTTCTCCTTCCGCTGCGGCCGTTTCCACGCACACGCTCACGATGCCGCTGCCCTTCGGGGTTGCGACTTCGATTTCGGTCGCGGTGTCCTTCGACGGGATCACAGCGGCGCCGCCGGCGAAAAAGACTCCGGTCGCGTCTTCCAGGTGTTCGCCGTGGATCGTGACCACCGTGCCGCCCGCTTCCGGGCCTTCGTCGGGCGTGACCGAGGAGACCACCGGCTTCGGCAACCCCGTGTACGTGAACGCTTCTTTCTTGCAACCTTGCCCACCGGGCGTCCTGACGCACACTTCCACCGCGCCCTCTTTGTTCGGCGGCGCTTCGACTTCGACTTCGGTGGAGGTGACTTTGGACGGGTGCACTTCTTCGGTGGATTCGAATTGGACTTCGGACGTGTTTTCCAGGTGTTCGCCGTGGATCACGACCTTCGTGCCCCCGGTCTCCGGGCCTTCGTCGGGCGTGATCGAGGTGATCACCGGCTTGGGCTGGGTCGGGCCTGCCACCGTAATCGTTTCGCGATATTTGGCGAATGGTTCTTCCTTGCAGTAGGCGGTCTGTCCGGTGAAGACCAGCGCCTCCGAGCAGCCTTCTCCGTCGGTCTCCGTCAGCGTCACTCTGTATTCGCCGCCCGCGGCGTACACATGCGAGGCTTCCGGCGTGGTCGTCGTTTCGCTCGCGCCGTCGCCGAAGCTCCAATGGTAGCTGGCGATCGTGCCGCCTTCCGGAGCGATGGAGCCGGCGGCGTCGAAGGTGGTGGCCTTGCCCGCTTCCGCGACCGTTTCCGTGAAGGTCGCCGACGGCCCCCGATCCGGGACGATCGCGATCCCGTCCGGCGAGCCTGCGACGGGGATCTGCGTCTCGGACGTGTTGTCTTCGAGGTCGATCGGGATGACGTATTTGGCTTCTTCGACGGGGACGTAGAGGGTCTTGCCGTTCGGGGTAATAGCGATCCCGCGAGGTT
>WQXW01000287.1 GCA_009781575.1 Solirubrobacterales bacterium | reverse complement strand
CCCGCCACGTTCTCGGCGTTGACGATCACGAACGTCGGCTCGTACCGCTCGCGCAGCTGCGGCAGGCAATCGAGCAACGTGCGGCGGCCGAGGCCGCCCACCACGTCGCCCACGAACAGGATCCTCGCCTGACCCTCAGCCATACTCTGGCCATGGGAGCAGGGAGATGAGCGGCGTGATGGCCCGCGGCCCCTGGTCGAAGGCGCCCACCGAGGCGCCCCCGCCCCCGCCCGCGCCCGAGCCGTCCCCACCGGAGCCGGCGGCGCCCGAACCTCCGGCACCCGGGGCTGCGGCACAGGAGGCGGCGACACCCGAGGCTCCCTCACCGGAGGCTTCGGCACAGGAGGCGCCCACATCCGAGGCGCCCGCCGCTGAGGCGCCCGCCGCGGAGCCACTCGCACCGGAGCCGCCTGCGCCGGCGGGACCGGGACCGGGACCGGGACCGGGGGGGCCCGAAGCGCAGGGGCCGCCGCCACACGGGCCCGGGGCCGGGCCCGGGGACGGGGGGAGTGGCGCGCCGCCGCGCGTGATGGTGCCGCGCTGGGTGCAGTTGGTGGTGCTGCCGCTGGCGATCCTTGGCACATGGGCGCTGG
Source organism: Solirubrobacterales bacterium (assembly GCA_009781575.1). Classification (GTDB taxonomy): domain Bacteria; phylum Actinomycetota; class Thermoleophilia; order Solirubrobacterales; family Solirubrobacteraceae; genus Palsa-744. The sequence continues at coordinate 2,730 of WQXW01000287.1, read as the reverse complement.
CGCGCGCGGCGGGAAAGGTGCTGCTGCTGTTTCTCGTGGCGGCGGTCATCGCGCTGATCCTCAACCCGGTGGTCGCGTTCGTGCAGCGCCGGCGCGTGCCACGCGGGCTGGCCGTGCTGACGGTGTATCTCGCATTCTTCGTCGCGTTGGTCGGCATCGGGTTCCTGCTGGCCAATCCGATATCCAACCAGGTTCACACGTTCACGAACCACCTGCCCCACCTGATCAGGGAAGCCAACGAGACGCTGGCCGACTCGCAGGCGTGGCTGAACCACCACGGCTTCCACGTGCACTTCCTCAAACCCGGCGAGACCGCGCTGCAGACGTTCAGCGACAGGGTGACCAAAAGCGCCGGCTCGATCGGGTCGTTCCTGGCGTCGCTGCTCCCGGAAGCGGCCGGCGCGGTGTTCGATCTGATCCTCGTGTTCGTGCTGTCGGTGTACATGCTGCTCTACGGCCCCCAGATCGGCGCGCTGGTGCGGCGGATCATGCCCTCCGGCGACGGTACGCCCGCCGACGACTACCCCGGGCTCACGCACCGCGCGGTCTCCCGCTACGTGGGCGGCCAGCTGGCGTTCAGCGTGATCATGGGCGCCACCACCGGTCTGGCGCTCTACATTTTCGGCCTGATCGGCATCTTCCCCGCCGGGCGCACCTACGCGGTGGCCTTCGGCGCGTGGATGGGGTTCATGGAGCTGATCCCCTACATCGGCCCGGTGCTGGGCGCGGTGCCGCCGGTGCTGGTCGCGCTCTTCACCGAACCGATCACCGCGCTGTGGGTGGTGCTGCTGTTCGTGGGCCTGCAGCAGCTCGAGGGCCACGTGGTGGCGCCCCAGATCTTCAGCCACACGTTGCGCATCAACCCGCTGCTGGTGATCTTCGCGCTGCTGATGGGCAGCCAGCTGTACGGGATCGTGGGCGCGCTGATCGCGCTGCCGATCGTGTCGGTGCTGCGCGAGACGGTGCTCTACCTGAACCGCCACCTCACGCTGGAGCCGTGGGACCGCTCCCCGCACGGGCTGCTTTGAGCGCCGCCGAGCCCCTGAACGCCACGGAGGAGCGCGCCGAGCCGGCGCTCTCGATCCGCGGCCTCTCCAAGCGCTTCGGCGCGCGCGAGGCGCTCAACGGCGTCGGCTTCGACGTGCGCCCCGGCGAGACGGTCGCGGTGATCGGCGCCAACGGCGCCGGCAAGACCACGCTGCTCTCGATCGTGGCCGGCGTGCAGCGCGCCGACCACGGCACCGTCTCCTGCGCGCCCGGCCAGGTCGGCTGGGTCCCCCAGCAGCCCGCGCTCTACACGCGGTTGTCGGTGCGGGAGAACCTCGAGCTGTTCGCGCGCCTGGAGCGCGTCGCCGAGCCCGACACGGTGGTGGCGCGCATGCTCGAGCAGACAGGGTTGCAGGAGCGCGCGCGCGAGCAGGTCGCGCGTCTCTCCGGCGGCAACCGCCAGCGGCTCAACGTCGCGCTGGGGCTGCTCGCCGACCCCCCCGTGCTGGTGCTCGACGAGCCCTCCACCGCGCTCGACCCCGCCCAGCGCGAGCGGCTGTGGGAGTTCGTCTCGCGCCTCACCGCGCGCGGGCACTCCGTGCTCTTCTCCACCCACATCGTCGGCGAGGCGGAGCGCTACGCCGAGCGCGTGGTGGTGCTCGACGCGGGCGAGCAGCTGTTCATCGGCCCGCCCGCCGAGCTCGCCGGGCAGGCGCAGGGCGACTTCGAAGCCGCGTTCCTCGCGTTCCTGCGCCGCCACGAGCGGGAGCGCCCGCACCGGTGAGGTGGCTGCTCCGCAAGGACCTCTTGATCCTGCGCCGCTCGCGGTTGCTGGTGGCTGTGCTGGTGCTCTACCCCGCGCTGATCGCGCTCCTGATCGGGCTGGCCATCTCGCGCAGCCCCTCGCGCCCGCGCGTGGCGGTGGTCAACCTCACCCCGCCCGGCGAGACCTTCACGCTGGGCGGCCGCCAGCTGCAGGTCGGCGAATACGCCAGCCAGTTCCTGAGCCAGGTCGACGCGGTGAAGGTCGCCACGCGCGCGCAGGCGCTCGCCAAGGTCGCCTCCGGGTCGGTGCTCGCCGCGGTGGTGATCCCCGCCAACATCATCCAGCGGATCACCTCCGGCACCGAACAGGGCACGGTGGAAGTGCTCTACAACGGCAACGCGCTGCAGCAGTCGTTCGTGCACACCACGCTCGCCGCCGCGCTCTCCCAGGCCAACCTCGGGCTCTCGCAGGAGATCCGGCGCGTCGCGGTGCAGGACCTCGACCTGCTGCTCTCCGGCGGCGAAGTGTCGATCCTCGGCGCGCCCCGCTCGGTGCTGGGCCTCTCCAAGATCGCGCCCGTGCTGCGCCGCGCCGCCGCGCGCCAGCCGCCCGGCCCGGAGCGCCGCCAGCTGGACCAGATCGCCTCCTTCGCCGACTTCGCCGCGCGCAACCTCGGCGTGAGCGCCGACGTGCTGAAGACCGTCTCCCAGCCGATCGCCGTGCACGAAACGCTGCTCCACGGGCGGCGCACGCCGCTCGACACCTTCGCGGTGGTCGTCGCGGTGGCGATCTCGCTGATGTTCGTCTGCGTGCTGCTCGCCGCCGGCAGCGTCGCGCTCGAGCGCGAGGAGCACTCGCTGCCGCGCCTGCTCCGCGGGCCGCCCGCGCTGGTCTCGCACGAGACGCTGCTCTCCGAGAAGGTGCTCCTCGCCACGATCTGCGCCTTCGCGCTGGCGCTCGTGATGCTCGCCGGCGTG
>WQXW01000286.1 GCA_009781575.1 Solirubrobacterales bacterium | reverse complement strand
GATCGTGGTCATCAGCCCGTGGCGGATTCCGAAGGTGTCGTCGAGCACCTTGGCCACAGGAGCCAGGCAGTTGGTGGTGCACGACGCGTTGGAGATCACGTGGTGCGCCTCGCGGTCGTAGACCTCATCGAAGTTGACCCCCAGCACCACGGTCACATCCGGCTCGGTGGCCGGCGCGGAGATCACGACCTTGCGGGCGCCTTTGTCCAGGTGCGCCCCCGCCGCCGAGCCACTGGTGAACAGCCCGGTCGACTCCACCACCACATCCACGCCGAGCTCCTCCCACGGCAGCGCCGCGGGGTCGCGCTCGGCCAGCACCTCGAGCTCGCCGCCGTCGAGCGCGATCGCGCGCTCGCGCGCCTCCACCTTCCCGCCCGGATACGGCCCGAGGATCGAGTCGTACTTCAGCAGGTGCGCCAGCGTGCGCGCGTCGGTCAGGTCGTTGACCGCCACCCACTCGATCTCGCCCGCATCCGCGCGCGCCTGCGCGGCGCGGAACATGTTTCGGCCGATCCTGCCGAATCCGTTGATGCCGACGCGTACGGCCATGCCTGCAAGCCTCCTGTGCCGCGAGATGCGCTTGTGGGGCGCGCACCGCTTCGCCTCACGGGCGCCCGCGAGGTGCGCAACCCTATCAATGGGCCTGTGCCTCGGGCGGTCGGCCTACGCGTCGCGCGGCCGGCGGTCGATGTCGCGATGCGCCACCGCCACGTCGAGCCCCTCCATCTCGCGGTATCGCTCGGCCAGCCGCTCGGCGATCGCCACCGAGCGGTGGCGCCCGCCGGTGCACCCGATCGCGATCACCAGGTGCGAGCGTCCCTCGGCGAGGTACTGCGGGAGCAGGAAGTCCAGCAGCGCGAACATCCGCTCATACAGCTCGTCCAGCCGCCCGTCGCGCCCGATGTACCCGACCACGCGCGGGTCGAGGCCGGTGAGCGCTCTCAGCTCCACCTCGTAGTGGGGGTTCGCCAGGAAGCGCACGTCGATCGCGAGGTCCTGCTCGCGCGCGGGACCGTGCTTGAAGCCGAAGCTCATGAACGTCAGCGCCAGGCGCGTGAGCGTCTTGTGGGGCAGCAGCTCGTCGGCCACCTTCCCGCGCAGCATCGCCGCCGACATGCCGGTCGTGTCGATCACGAGGTCCCCCGCGCACGCAGCGGCTCCAGCAGCTCGCGCTCCGAGGCCACTCCGGCCGCCACGCTGCCCTCCGGCGCCAGCGGGTGCCGGCGGCGGGTCTCCTTGTATCGATCCACCAGCGTCTGCTCCGACGCCTCCAGGAAGAGCACGTGGTCGTTGATCCCGAGCGCGTCCAGTTCCTGCACCACCTCGCGCAGCGCGTCGAAGTACACGCCGCCGCGCACGTCCGACACCACCGCCGCGCGCTCCACCTTGGACCCGCTGTGCACGAACAGCTCCACCAGCGAGCGGATCATCTCCGGCGGCAGGTTGTCCACGCAGAAGTAACCCGCGTCCTCGAACACGTTCATCGCCGTCGACTTGCCCGCGCCCGAGAAGCCGGTGATCACCACCAGCTCCTGCAGGCGCGTGGCGGGGGGCTTCTCGCCGGGGAGCTTCTCGCCGGGGATCTCGTCGGCGGGGATCTCGTCGGCAGGGGTATTGTCGGCAGGGGTATTGTCGGCAGGGGGCTTGGCAGCAGAGCACTCAGGCCGCATGGAGCGAGAGACAGCCATGCAACTGATTGTGGCGGGCCTCGCGGACGCCCGCGGAGCTTGGCGCCCCTCACATGAGCGTGACTCTCCTGCGGGGGCGCAGCTCAGCCGAGCGGGCTCGACCGATAGCGGCCGCACCGCAGGGCGGCCGCGCCCTCCTCGAGCCCGGCGCCGGCGCGCTGCCTCACACACACCTGTCGCAGGCGCCGTTGGGGGATTTGTTTTGAGGATTCGTTCCGCGCGGAACCAATCCTCAAAACAAAAAACGAAACGGCCGCAGTTCGAGCTCTACCCGGCGCGGTGCAGGAGCGCGTGCAGCTCGCGCGCGACCTTCGCCGGCAGGCCGTCCACGCGTTGCAGCTCCTCGCGCGAGGCCGCCACGATCGCCTCCGGCGAGCCGAAGTGGGCCAGCAGCGCACGCTTGCGCGCGGGGCCGATGCCGGGCAGCTCATCCAGCAGCGAGCCGCGCATCGCGCGATCGCGGCGGGTGCGGTGGTGGGCCAGCGCGAAGCGGTGCGCCTCGTCGCGCAACCGCTGCAACAGCTGCAGCTCCGGGGTGCGGTGGTCGAGCACCAGCGGCGCGCGGCGGCCCGGCAGGAACACCTCCTCGATGCGCTTGGCCAGCGACACCACGCCCACGCCGCGCTCGCGAAAGCCCCGCAACGCCTCCAGCCCCGCGCCCAGCTGGCCCCTGCCGCCGTCGATCACCACCAGGCCCGGCAGCGCGGCGAAGCTCGCGTCGTAGCTGGGGTCGTGGGGCGAGAGATCGAGCTGGCGCTCCCACTGCGCGTAGCGGCGCGACAGCACCTCCCCCATCGAGGCGTAGTCGTCGGGGCGGGCGGCGTCTTCGATGGTGCGGATCGTGAAGCGGCGGTAGTCGGCGCGCTTGGGCGCTCCCGCCTCGAAGACCACCATCGAGGCCACGGTGTGGGTGCCGCCGAGATTTGAGATGTCGTAGCACTCGATCCGCACCGGCACCGCGTCCAGCGCCAGCGCGCGTTGCAACCCCTCCAGCGCCTCCACCCGCCCCTGGCGGCGGCGCTCCGCGCGCAAGCGCTCCTGGTCGAGCGCCAGCGCCGCGTTGCGGTGGGCCAGCTCGAAGATCCTGCGCTTCTCGCCCCGCTCCGCCGCGCGCAGCTCCACCGGCCCGGAGCGGCGCGCCGCCAGCACCTCCGCCAGCGCGTCCACCTCGGAGGCGGGGCGGCGTGTCAGCTCGGGCGGCACGATCACCAGCGCCGGGATCGACGCGGGCCCGCCGTAGTACTGGAGCATGAACTCCTCCGCCACCTCCGCCACCTCGCGCTCGGCCTCGTTGGAGAGGTAGAACGAGTGACGGTCCGACAGCACCCCGTCGCGCACCTGGAAGACCTGCGCGTTGGCCTCGGTGCCCTCGATCGCCACCGCCACCGCGTCCAGCGTGCCCACCGCCCGGTTGGCCACCCGCTGGCGCTCCATCAGCGGGCGCACCGCGCGCAGGCGGTTGCGCTCCAGCGTGGCCTGCTCGAACTCCTGCGCCGCCGCCGCCGCGCGCATGCGCTCCTCCAGCTCGCGCTCGATCGCCGCGAAGCGGCCGGAGAGGAAGTCGATAACCCCGTCGATGCTCCTCCGGTAGCGCTCGCGCGAGACGTATCCCACGCACGGCGCCTCGCAGCGCTTGAT
>WQXW01000285.1 GCA_009781575.1 Solirubrobacterales bacterium | reverse complement strand
GCTGCGCCTCGTCGGCGCCCAGCGCCCGCAGGTGCCGCTCCAGCTCGGCCTCGTAGATCGATTGCATCTCCTGGAGCATCCTCTCGCCCGCAGGCGTGAGCTCGGCGCGCAGGCTGCGCCGGTCGTCGGCGCACGATACCCGCTCGAGATAGCCGGCCTCCTGCAGGCGATCGACCAGCTTCGTGACACCGCCGCGGCTGAGGGTGAGCCACTCCGCCAGCTCGCTCATCCGTGGAGGCCCGCTGGGGCTGCGCCGGACGGCGGAGAGCAGCTCGAGCCAGCTGAGTGGCGGCAGATCGGCCGCGCTCAGCGCGCGCTGGATACGCTCGCTCACCGCCACGTGGCTCGTGACGACCGCGCGCCACGCGTCGAGATGGGACTCCGAGCAGCTCATGCCATAGATAGTATCCAAGGAAACAGTTGACACGGGAACCACTGCGGTGATATGGTGGTTTCCGAGGCAACTATTTGCCCGTCAACTATTGTGTCGTCGTCGATCGGAGCGAAGCGCCCCCAGGAACGCTCGCGGAAAGGGAGATCCAGACAATGAGCACCACCGTTCAACAGGTAGCACCCGGCACGTACACCAGCGATCCCGTTCACAGCAGCTTTGGGTTCGCGATCAAGCACAACGGCATCTCGACCTTTCGCGGCCATTTCCAGGAGGTCGCGGCGACGCTCGAGAACGGTGTGCTGACCGGCACGGCGCAGGTCGAGTCGGTGAGCACGCCGATCGCGCCGCTCAAGGAGCACCTGCTCTCGCCGGAGTTCTTCAACGCGTCCGACACACCCACGATCGAGTTCCGCTCGAGCGAGATTCGCGTGGCGCAGGACGGCGCGGCGGAGGTCACCGGCGAGCTCACGATCCGCGGTGTCACCAAGCCGGTCACCGCGCGGGGCACCTACGGCGCCGGCCAGAACATGAGAGGCGCCGAGATAGTGGGCTTCGAGCTCGAGGCCACCATCGATCGCCGCGACTACGGGCTCGATTGGCAGGCGCAGCTGCCGAGCGGCGGCGATGTGATCGCATGGGATGTGACCCTGGAGGTCCGCCTCGAGCTCCTGAAGGCATAACGATGCTGCGGATCCTCGGCATCTCCGGAAGCCTGCGCGAGGGCTCGCACAACACAAACCTGCTGCGGGCGGCGGCCGGCGAGCTGCCGCCCGAGGTGGAGTTCGTGATCTACGACGGCCTGCGCGAGCTCCCGCCCTACGACGCGGACCGCGACCTCGACGGCGAGCGCGCGGATCCCGCGGTGGCGAAGCTGCGCGAGGCGATCGCGGGCGCCGACGGCGTGGTGATCGCGACGCCGGAGTTCAACGGGTCGATCCCGGGCGTGCTGAAGAACGCGCTCGACTGGGCCTCGCGGCCGTTTCCCGACAACTCGTTACGGGGCAAGCCGGTGGCGGTGATCGGCGCGTCCACCGGCCTCTTCGGCGCGGTGTGGGCCCAGGCGGAGACGCGCAAGGTGCTGGGCGTCATCGGCGCCGACGTGATCGACCGCGAGCTCCCGATTGGCGCGGCCGAAACGGCGTTCGCCGGCGACGGCCGGCTGCTCGACGCCGAGCAGCACGCGGCGCTGGCCAATCTCGTCGGGGTGCTGGCCGAGCGCGCGGTTGCCGCGGGAGAGCTCGGTGCGGGCGCCGGCAAGCTCGGTGCGGCCGCCTGAGAGCTCGGTGCGGGCGCCTGAGGGCTCGGTGCGGGCGCCTGAGAGCTCGGTGCGGGCGTCTGCGAGCTCGGTGCGGGCGCCTGAGAGCTGGATGCGACCACCGGCGCGCGCGAGGCGGCGTGAGGAGACGAGCGTGCTATCAACGCAGTGCCGATGAGCGCTCACGCGGAGCCGATACCGGAGGAGCTCAGCCCGAGGCGCCTGCGCCGGAGGCTGCTGCAGGTGGGCGCGGTCGTGGGGGCGATCGTGGCGGTCGTGGTGCTGGGTCCCGGGCTGGGGAGCCTGCGCAGCCATTTTGAGCACGCCTCCGGGGCGTGGCTGGCGGCGGCGATCGCTTTCAAGGTGGGCTCGGCGCTGTCGTACGTCGTGGTGTTCCGCGCGGTGTTCTGCCCGCGCATGAGCTGGCGTCTGAGCTACCAGATCGGGATGGCCGAGCAGGCGGCCAACTCGGTGCTGTCGCTGAGCGGCGCCGGGGGGCTTGCGCTCGGCGTGTGGGCGTTGCGCAGGGGCGGGATGAATGTCGAGCACATCGGCCGCCGCACGGTGGCGTTCTTCTTCTTGACCAGCCTCGCCAACGTGGCGACGGTGATCGTTTTCGCCGCGCTCTACGCGGTGGGCGTCCTCCACCACGATCGCGACCCCGCGCTGACGTACGGCTTTGGCGCGGCGGCGCTGCTCGCCACGGTGCTGGTGGTGGCGGTGCCGGTGCTGCTGAAACCGGAGGGCGATTCACACGGGTCGCACGAGGAGAAGCCGGGCCGACTGGTGTCGGCGGTGCGCTTCGCGCGTTACTCGCTGTCGCTGGGCGTGCGCGACGGGCTCTCGCTGCTGCGCGCGCGCTCGGTGGGCGTGCTGGGGGGCTCGTTCGGGCTGATGGCATTCGACATGGCGGTGCTGTGGGCGACATGCCGCGCGGTCGGCTTCGCGCCACCGTTCGGGATCCTGGTGCTGGCGTATCTGATCGGGCAGCTGGGCGGCAACATCCCGATACCCGGCGGCATCGGCGGCATCGACGCGGGCCTGATCGGCGTGTTCGTGCTCTACCACCAGCCGCTGGCGGTGACAACCGCGGCAGTGCTCCTCTACCACGCGATCGCGCTGTGGGTGCCCGCGCTGCTGGGCAGCGTGGCGTTCGTGCAACTGCGCACCACGCTCAGCCGCGAAGATCGCCCCGCGGCGATGTGCGCGCCGCTGGCCGAGCCGATCGAGGAGGTCGAGGAGGTCGCGGTACCCGGACGCTAGTTAGGCGCCGGTCACCGAATAGCGCTTCGCTCTTGCACCGCTGCTGATCTGAATAAGCAGCGTGGAATGGTGAGAGCGGTGGCGCGCCAGCGTGGCGCGCGCCGCGGCGTCCAGGCGCAGGCTCACGGTGAAAGCCCCCCGGCGCGGGCCAAAATGGGCGCTCGCCAGCGTGAGTGCCACCGATCTGGAGCGCGGGCGGCGCCCACTGTGAGCGGACCGCGTGTGCGCCAACAGCAACCGCACGATCCCGGCGCACGGCGCGCTCCTGGGGGGACAGCGCAGCGTCACCTGCACACGCCGCCCGCCGTCGGCGAGGCGCAGATGGCGGTGCACCAGGATCGCGAGCGGCGCCGACCGCGGTCGGTGACCGCGCGGGTGGCCGGGAGCGATGCCGGCGCCTTTGGACCCCGATCCGG
>WQXW01000284.1 GCA_009781575.1 Solirubrobacterales bacterium | reverse complement strand
TTGCCGGGCGGCGGCGAAGGTGTCGAGCAGATCGCCGTAGACGTGGTCGGCGCTCCGGCCGAGGTTGGCAGCCATAACCCCGACTTTCGCCAGCCTTTCCCGGTTGTCCTTCCCATAACCCTCGGGAATCTCTCGCCTGAAGTGCCCCTAACGCGCGTAGATCCCTATATATTCGGGACATTTTCTCCCTCCAGGAGACCCGCACCCATTTGTTTTTGGCTTCCACTGATCAAGTCGATCAATGTGGCAACCGCAAATGAACACCCGGCCCCCTCCACCGCCTCCACCGCCTGCCGTCGAGCAAATCATACTGTTGGCGTCTAAATTGTGCTCCGGTTGCGTCCCCCTCCAGGAGAGCCGCACCCTTTTGTTTTGAGGATTCGTTCCGCGCGGAAAGAATCCTTATTTTGAATCCACCAACGGCCTCTCTGACAGGTGTACGCGAGGCCGCGCGCGCGGATTCCCGCAAAATGCGCATTCCACACCACGCCTCGCCGCGCGAGCCGCTACCGGCCGACGGCCGCGGCGATCGGCCCCAGGTCGGTCTCGAGGCCGTGGGTGTCGAATGCGAGGAAGCGGTGGAACAGCTCGTTGTGGGGCCCGTGGAAGTCGGAGGAGCCGGTGCTGAGCAGCTCCAGCTCGTGGCAGCGGCGCGCCAGCGCCTCGGTCTGGGGGCGGGTGTGGGTGATGTAGAACGCCTCCACGCCGTCGATGCCGAGCTCGCGGAAGCGATCGATCGTGGCCAGCACCTCCTCGGTGTGGGACACGTCCCAGAACGGATGCGCCCACACTGCCACGCCGCCGGCGGCGTGGATCGTCTCCACCGCCTGCACCACGGTGGGGGTCTCGCGCAGGCGAAACGCGGCACGGCCCTCCACGAGGTAGGCGCGGATCAGTGAGGACACGTCGTCGATGCCCTCCGCGCGCAGGCGCTCCTCGTTGGAGGGGCACGCCAGCACGGCCTGCGCGAGGTGGGGGCGCCCGATGGGCCGGCCCTGCGCCACGCGCGCGTCGATCGCGGCGCGGTCGAGCTCGAAGCCCACCTCGCCCAGCGCGCCCGCCATGCGCAGCGTGCGCCGCTCGCGATCGCGCAGGAACTCCTCGAGGCTCGCGTGGAGCCCGGGGTCGGTGTGATCGAGCGCGTAGCCGAGGATGTGCAGTTCCCGCGCCACCGCGCCGTGGTCGATCGCGGAGATCTCCACCGCCGGCACCACCGTCACGCCCTCGCGCTCGCCGGCGCGCAACGCCTCGGCCACGCCGGCGATCGTGTCGTGGTCGGTGAGCGCCAGCAGCTCGACGCCGGCCGCCGCCGCCGCGGCCACCACGGCGGCCGGCTCCAGCGCGCCGTCGGAGCGGGTGGAGTGGGACTGCAGATCGAAGCGCATAGAAAAAAATCCTCGCTTTTTACGTGAGCGAAGCGAAATGGATCCGTCGTGTGTTAAGGGAGGCGGGGACGATACACAGGCAGTCAGGGAACGGGTCACGCTCAGCTCGTGGCCCGGCCAGGGCGTGCGTTGACATCCGGAGAGAGAGATCTAATTAACCCATGCAACGACGCATCGACATCCACCGCAATCGCGCCGGCCGTGGGGGTGCCGGCGAGAGCCCCAGCAAGGAGGCCGCGCACCGCACCGACGAGCTGCTCGGGCGCCTGGCCAGCCGTGGCTGGACTGTGATCTCCGACGTCGACTCGCGCCGCGGCATCGACCACGTGGTGGTCGGGCCGGGCGGTCTCTTCGTGATCGCCTCGCACAAGCCCGCCAGCGGCGCGGCGAGGGTCAAGGACGGGGTGGTGTGGCTCCGCCGCGGCGTGGACGCGCGCGGCGACCGGCCCGGCGTGGCGATCAACCGTTCGGTGCTCGACGCGGCGAGGGCGGTGCACCGTGAGGTGCGCGTGCGCACGGGCCGCGGCCCGTGGGTGCACCCCGTGGTGGTGCTGTGGTGTGAGTTCCCCCAGCGCGTGGCCGAGTCCAAGCAGATCGCGTTCGTGCACGGGCGCGACCTGGTGCAGTGGCTCACCGCGCGCCCCGAAGAGATCGACGAGCCCGCGAGGGGCGAGATCGTGAACGCGCTCCACGGTGTCGCGGGGGCGGGCGCCGGCCTGGGCCGCCACCGCTGGCGCGCACCCCACATCGGCGGCCGCCGCCGCGCGGCCTGAGCTGCAGCGGCCCGATCGGCGCGGCCTGAGCTGCAGCGGCCCGATCGGCGTGGCCTGAGCCGGCGGGCCTGAGCCACGCGGAGCGCCGTCGCGCTTCACCGCGCCGCCGGGCGATGCGCCGTCGTCTCGGCGCCGCCGGCGCGAGGCGCCGCGAGGCGCGGCGCGGCGTGGCGAGGCGCGGCGTGGCGCGGCGCGGCGCGGCGAGGCGCTGACGGCGACTACGGGGGCGAGGAGCGATAGCGTGGAGGTGGATCGACCATGGCGATCGCACCATTCAGACCGGCTCCCCTGGAGGGGGCGGACGAGCGCCATCGCGCCCGGTTGGCGCTGGTGGCGGCCACCGTGGGCATCGCGGCGGCGCTGCTGGCGTACGCGATCTCGCCGGGCGTGCGCCACGCGGTGAGCCATGCCGAGCGCAGCGTGCGCCACGCGGTGAGCCGCGTGTTCGACCAGGATGCGAGGAGTCGCGCGACGACGACGACCGGCATCACCGGCACCACGACATCGAAAGGGATTGTGAGATATGGCACTTCTGCTCGACGATAGGGAGCAGGCGGATGGTGCGCGGCCGGCCACGAGCGGCGCGCGGCGCGGTGGGGCGGGGGAGGAGCCGCCGGCGCTGCGCTGGCCGGCGCTGGCGCAGACGCTGGCGTGGGCGCTGGCGCCGACGTGGGCGATGGACCACTGGGCGCGAGCGTGTGGGGAGGAGTTCACGATCAGCTTCTTCCCGAGCGGGCGGCGCTTCACAGTCGTCAGCTCGCCGGAGGCGGTGAAGGACCTCTTCACGGCGCCCGGCGAGGTGGCGCCGTCGGCGGCGGGCAACTCGCCGATCGCGGGCGTGATGGGCCCCAACTCGGTGCTCACGCTGACCGGCCCCGCGCACCTGCGCCAGCGGCGGCTGCTGCTGCCGCCGTTCCACGGCGAGCGCATGCGCGAGTACGAGGCGGTGATCGTGGAGGCCACCCGCGCCGACATGGCGAGCTGGCCGATCGGGCGGCCGATGCGGGTGACCGAGCGCACGCGCGCGATCACCTTCGAGGTGATCCTGCGGGCGGTGTTCGGCGTGGAAGCGGACCGCATGGTCGCGATGAGGCGCGCGATCGGCGCGCTGGTGGCGCCGATGCACACCGTGGAGGCGCTGCGCGTGGCGCTCAGCCGCCCCCGCGCGGGGCGGCCGGGCGGCTCGATCGGCGCGGCGCTGGACCGCGTGGATGCGGTGATCTA
>WQXW01000283.1 GCA_009781575.1 Solirubrobacterales bacterium | reverse complement strand
GAGCGCCCGTTAGACCCATCCGTCGGGCCCCCGCCGGGCGCAGCGCGCTTCCGCTCGGACATTCCGTTCGACGCGGGAAGAATCCATCGAGATCGGCGTCATAGCTGGAGATGGCGTGCGCAGCGAGCCTGTGCGCGCGCCTTGTGGCCGGTCATTTCGGAAGCGAAAGGCGGGGAAGAGATCGTGAAATTGCGCAAGCGCTACCTACCGTTGGCTGCGGTTCTGGGGGCTGCGGTTGTGGCGATTCCGGCGACGATGTCGGGGTTCGCGAGCGAACCGACCATAAGCGCGGTCGAAGCCGGCTCGTACAGTTACGCTTGGTCGCCGACCTCGGACCAAATCTCGCCCGGTGGCATGGTGGCCTTTCAGAACAACACCCCCGGTGTCCCTCACGGCATCACGTGGACCGGCGAGCCCGGTGGGCAAAAGCCCACGTGTACCGGCGTGCCCGAAGAAAAAGGGGAAACAGGTAGCTGGAAAGGCAGTTGCAAATTCGCTGCCGCCGGCGAATACACCTTCATTTGTAGCATCCACCACTACATGACCGGCAAAATCATCGTTGGCACGGTGACCAGCAGCTCCTCCAGCTCCTCCAGTTCGTCGAGCTCTTCCTCGTCATCCACCTCCTCCTACTCGAGCACCTCCACCTCCTCGACGAACCCGTACGAATACACGAGCACCTCGAGCACCTCCTCGGCGTCCGCGCCCTACACGGTTCCGAGCACGAGCACGACGGTGAGTTATTCCAGTTCGAGCACGACGCCCACTGGCGCCTCCAGCACCAAAAACAGCTCCTCCTCTTCTGCCTCCTCCTCCGAAGAAGGCGGATCGCCACCTGCCGGCCACCTGGTGCTCGCCTCGAGCCAGACAGGCAGCGCGGTGCGCGGCTCGCTCACCGTCTCGAAAGCGGGCAAAGGGGGGCGCCTCCAGGTCGAACTTCTGGCGTCGAGAGCCTCGCTGGCAAAGGCCAAGAAGCACCAGCATGGCTCGATGGTGCGCGTCGGGCGCTCGGTGCACTCGGGGCTGCGCGCCGGCAAGGTTTCGTTCTCGGTGGCGCTCAGCTCGACGGCAAAGAGCGCGATGCGCCGTCACCATCAGCTGGCCCTGACGGTGAAGATCACGGTCACGCCGACCCACGGCAAAGCGCTGGCGATGAGCCGCGCGGTGACGGTGCACGGATGAGCACGGGCCCCGATAGCGATTGCTGGAGAGGGTGCTCCCGATGAGTGGAGGGCATGGGATGCACGACGAGCAGCGCCCGTCCGTCGGGCGAGCCGCGCGGGCGCTGCTCCGCTCCCGCGCGTGGGTCCTCGCGATCGCGGCGCTGCTGGGGGCCGGTGTGGCGATCGGTCCGGCGCTCTCGGGGTTTGCAAGCGAACCGACCGTGAGCGCGGTTGAAAGCAGCGCCGAGGGCGGCAAATTCGCTTGGTCGCCGACCTCGGCCGAAATCGCACCCGGTGGCATGGTGGCCTTTCAGAACAACACCCCCAATGTGCCGCACGACGTCTTTTGGACCAAAGAGCCCGGTGGGCAAAAGCCCACCTGCACGGGCGTGCCCGAAGAAGGAGCGCAGGGCTGGAAAGGCAGCTGCAAGTTCAACACAGCCGGCGAATACACCTTCATCTGCAGCGTCCACCCCTACATGACGGGCAAAATCACCGTATCGGGCGGGACCACCACCACGACGACCACCAGCAGCAGCGGTGCCGCCTCGAAAACCACTACCTCGACGACCACGACCTCGACGAGCACCCACACCACCGCCGCGAGCAAATCGGGCGGTGGCGAAGAATCGCCGTTTGCCGGCGGTCCGGGGAAGGCGGTGGCGCTGCGCTCGAGCCAGCGCGGCACCGCCGTGCACGGCTCGGTGAAGGTTTCCAAAGCCGGCGCCGGTGGGCGTCTGGAGGTCGACCTGCTCGCCGGCGGCGCCTCGCTGGCCAAGTCCAAGGGTGCGCACAAGCGCTCCTCGGGCGTGCGCGTGGGCCGGTTCGTGCGCGGCTCCCTGCACGCCGGCAAGACCTCGTTCTCGGTGTCGCTCACCTCCAAGGCCAAGAGCGCGCTCCATCGCCACCACCACCTGGCGTTGACCGTGAAGATCATGCTCACTCCCTCCGGGGGCAGCGCGGCCACGGCCACGCGCGGCGTGGCCCTGCACGGCTGAGCCCGCGGCCCCTGGCCCACCGCGGCCCGGGGCAACCCGCGGCTCGGGCCCGGACAACCTGAGCCGCCGCCGGGCGTCGCGCTCGGCGCAGGGGTAGGCTTGGCCACGGTGGAGCCCACCGAGGCGATACAGCTTCCGCAGGGCGAGGTGCGCTACCGCGACAGCGGCGGCGGCGGCCGGCCGATCGTGTTCGTGCACGGCCTGCTGGTGGACGGCCAGCTGTGGCGCAACGTCACGCCCACCTTGGAGCGGGCGCACCGCTGTATCGTGCCCGACTGGCCCCTGGGCTCGCACCGCACCGCGCTGAACGCCGCCGCCGAGCGCTCGCCGCGGGGGATGGCGCATCTGATCGCCGACTTCCTCGCCGCGCTCTCGCTCGAGGAGGTCACGCTGGTCGGCAACGACACCGGCGGCGCGATCTCCCAGCTGCTCGTCACCGAGCGGCCCGAGCGGATCGGCCGCCTGGTGCTCACGCCCTGCGACGCCTACGACAACTTCCTGCCACCGCAGTTCCGCCCGCTCCAGTGGCTGGCGCACGTGCCGGAGGTGTTCACCGCGCTCGCCCAGCCGATGCGATTGCCCGCGCTGCGCCGCTCACCGCTCGGCTTCGGGCTGCTCGTCAAGCGCCCCATCCCCGACGAGATCACGTGGGCGTGGCTCGAGCCCTCGCTGGCCGACCCCGGCGTGCGCCGCGATCTCGTGGGGGTGCTCCGCGCGATCGACCGCCGCGACACGCTCGGCGCCGCGCAGCGGTTCGGCTCCTTCGATCGCCCCGTGCTCGTCGCCTGGGCGCGCGAGGATGTGGTGTTCAAGCTGCGCTACGGCGAGCGGCTCGCGCGCGAGTTCCCGCGGGGGCGCCTGGAGGTGATCGACGACAGTCGCTCGTTCGTGCCCGAAGACCAGCCCGCGCGCTTGGCCGAGCTGATCGACGCGTTCGTGGGGGAGTCGTGACGGGGTCCTGATGAGGCTGTCCCGACCGCAGCTCGCCGCGCGCCTCCCGTTCGTTCAGCGCCGCCGGCGGGCGTAAAATCCGAGCATGGGCGCTCGCGACCGCACTCCTCTGCTCTCCGCCGGTCACGAGGCGGAGTGGGAGCGGATCAACCGAGAAGAGGAGGCGCAGGAACGCGCGATGGCCATGGCGCTGACCGGCGCCCAGCGGATCCAACAGGGCCAGCGGCTCTCACAACAGGCGGTCTCGTTGCTGGCGGCCTCGATACGTGCCGGTCAT
>WQXW01000282.1 GCA_009781575.1 Solirubrobacterales bacterium | reverse complement strand
GTTCCGCGCGGAACGAATCCTCTTTTTGAATCCCCCAACGGCGCCTCGGACAGGCGTGTTCGAGGCCGCGCCAGATTCCCGCAGAACGCGCATTTTCATTGCGCCCGCGCGGGCCCGCGGCGCGGGTAGGGAGACTTTGATCGACTTGATGCGCGCCGTCTCGCTCGGGTTGATCATGCTGATCAAAGCGGCGAGCAAAAAGAGAACCCACGCTCCTCCTCGGCCGGCCCGCTCCACCAGCATGCGCCCGTCGCGGATCGCGGTCGCGGCCCGCCCGGCGCTGCTCGCTGTGATCTGCTCCGCCCTGGTCGCCTCGGTCTGCTCCGCCCTCGCCGCCGACCTCGCCCGCGCGGAAGGCTGGCACTCGGCCCAGCCGCCCGCGCCGCCGGCCCCCGAAGGCCAGAGTGGCGTGCGCGCGCCGATCCCGCTCGGGCACATCGGCGACATCGAGTTCTGGGCGCCCAACCGGGGTCTTCTGATCACCGCCGGCAACGACGCGATCCCCGCGGGCCTCTACTACTACAACGGCCTCGCCTGGCGTGAGCTCTCGAACGTGTGCGGCGGCGCAGATGGGCGGATCGCGTGGGCCGGGCCCGATGAGTTCTGGACGATCTCCGATCAGCCCGCCGGCCAACAACTCGGCATCGCCTCCTCCGCGCACACCGCGCCGGATCGCTCACTCTGTCACTTCAAGGACGGCGCGGTGGTGGCTTCCTACGCCGAGCCGATCGGGCTGGCCGAATCGTATGAGCAGATGGACGCCGCCACCTGCTCGGGCCCCGAGGATTGCTGGTTTGCCGGGGAACGGCTGGGTGGGAACCCCAACCGCGGCGCCTTTCATCTGCACTGGAACGGCTCGGCGCTGAGCCCGGTGCCCTCGCTGCTTGAACCCCAACCACAGTTGGAAGACCCCGGCCGCGCAGTCGCCCACCTGGTCTCCTTCAAGGGCCGCATCTATGAGAGCGTGCAGGTGAGCGGCGACGATCAGCCGGCGCCGAGTGAAAGCGCCGCCCAACCATTCCTGCTTCACCGCATCGTCGAGGGCTTGAGCCAGCCGTTTGAACCGCTCAGCATCGAAGGCCCCTCACTCGAAACATCCGGGGAACGCGCACCCTTCTCCTACGGGTCACCCGAAGCGCTGCCCGAGGAACTCTCCGCGTTCGCCTTTGCCGCCACCGGCGGCGCGCTGTGGGCGATCGCGGGGCCCGTGGAAGGAGCCACACACGCCACCGTCACCGCGCTGCGCCTGCGCGGTGGCTCCTTCGAACAGGTTGCGCTGAAGGATCCAAGCGGCGCGCTCGCCCCGGACGAGGCGATCGGCGGCCTCGCCGCCGAACCGGGCAGTGAAGACGCGTGGGTCTCACTCGAGCAGCCCCGCCCCTCGGCGCAGGACAGCGCGGTGGTCGCGCGCATCCTGCCCGACGGCACGGTGGAACCCGCCGAAAGCCTGCCCGAAGACTCAGAAGTGGGGCACAAGGGGGCGGCCGAAGCGATCGCCTGCCCCGCCCCGGGCGACTGCTGGGTCGCGACCTCAGGTGGGTGGCTCTTTCATCGCGGCGGCGCCTATCCCGAAGACCGCGACCCGGCGTTCGGAAGCCTCATCACCTACCGCCCGCCCGACGCCAGCATCCCGTTCGTGGCGCCCGAAACCTTCCCCGAAGACGACTCGCTGGCCAACCAGCAGCCGGGCTCGACCACGGCCCCCGTGCTCCCACCGCCGCCCACGCCGGCCCTGCCGCAGCGGGCCAAGGCGCTGCTCGAGCACGTCAAAAGCCACTTTCACCACCACACGCTGCTGCTCTCCTTCACGCTCACCGCGAGCGCGCGCGTGCAGCTGATCGCGCGGGCCCATCGGCGGATCGTCGCCAAGACGCGCCGCGAGGCGCTTCACCCCGGACGCCACACGCTCTCACTCACCTTCAATCCCAAGCGCTGGCCCAAGGCGCTGCAGTTCAAGGCCACGCCGTTGCAGAGCAGCGCCAGCGCGCAGGCGGGCTCGTGAGCGCCGACTCCATCGGGGGCTCGCCACGCGCCGCGCCCGCCGCGCGCGCCCGTGCGCAGGCGGCGGTGCGCCTCGCGCTTGGGCTGGTGCTCGTCGCGGCACTCGCGCTGGGTCTCGGCGCCGGGGGCTCGCGCGCCAGCAGCGAATCCTCCCCGCAGGCGCTCATCGCCCAGCCGGTCATCGGTCTGCCGGTCGAAAAACCGGTGCTGATCGGCTCCACGCCCGGCGAGAGCGCCGGCGAGAGCTGGGGCTATGCCACCCGGGGGCGCGAATTTCAGATAGTGCGATACGAGCCTGCGGGTGGATGGCAAATCCAGCCACCGGCGCGCGACGCACACGGTGCGCCGCTGCTCGGCTTCAAACCCGCGCCCGGCCCGCTCGGCGGGCGCACCACCCCCGAGGGCGGCGTGGCGATCGTGGGCGAAGACGCCTCAAAAGCGGATCAGCTGTTGGTGCGAAACCCACACGGCGAATTCGCCGAGGCCACGCCGCCCGCCACGCTCGCACCCGGCGAGACGCTGTTCGCGCCCAACGGCGAAGGCGTGCTGATGGCGCCCGTCGACCAGCCCGGCGCGGGCACGGCCGTATTCATCGTTCCCTTCGAGCCGCAGGGGCGCGCCCAGAGCACCGTGCTCCTGTACGACGGCCACAGCTGGTCGCGCGAGCCGATCTGCTCGGGGCCGCCTGATGGGTCAGAAGGCTGCGGGGAACTGCCCGCGGGCTTTCGTGTGCTGGCGCTCGATGCGACCTCGACCGACAATGCCTGGCTGTTGGCAAAGACCGGCGCCGCCGGTGAAGCGCTCGCGCTGTTTCAGCGCACAACGAGCGGGGGCGAAGCGCGCTGGGTGCGCCGCGCGCTCGGCGCGAGCGGATCGCTCGGCGCCAGCTTTGAACAGGCGGCCCACTCCGTCGAAGACCCCGCGACGCACGCACACCTGAGTGTCACGATCGCGCCGCTCACCAACGGCCAGCCGCTGACCGCCACCACCGAAGGTGTGTGGATCGACGGGCAGCTGACGATCTCGGGCTCAGGGGAACCGAGCTCATTCACGCTCTACTACGACATCGCCAAGGGCACCGTCGCGGCGAGCTGGTGCAGCGTGCCGCCGGCCGCCGCATCGCTGTGCACCAATCCGCTCGAATCAAGCCTCCCGTTCGGTCCCTACCGCAGCTTCGCCTGGGGCGGGGGCGGGCCGTTCGGTCAGCGCGCGATCACCGGTCTCCCGAACGGCGTCACGCTCGAGCTCGCCGGTTCTCACTTCGAACCGATCCTCGGCCTGGGCGGCGAAGCGGGCACGCGCGCCGGCGCGGCGTTCTCCTCGCCCCAAGAAGGGTGGCTGGCCGAGCCCGAACAGCTGCCGCTCACCCACCTGACCACCCAGCCCGCG
>WQXW01000281.1 GCA_009781575.1 Solirubrobacterales bacterium | reverse complement strand
TAGCGCTCGCTGGGACCCCCACCCCCGCGGGGCCGGGGCCGGTCCCGCCGCCGCCTCTGCGGCCTACCCCGCGACCCGCTCGAGCACCTCGGCGGGCACGTCGAAGTTGGCGTGGACCGCGGAGACGTCGTCGTTCTCCTCCAGCGCGCCGATCAGCTTCATGAGCTTGACCACCTGGTCCTCGTGGGGAATGGGTACGACCGTGGTGGGGCGGTAGGTGAGCTCGGCGCTCTCCATCTCGACGCCGGCGTGCTCGAGCGCGTGGCGCACCGCGGCGAAGTCGCCCAGCTCGGTGACCACCTCGAAGACGTCGTCGTCGGTGGAGATGTCCTCGGCGCCGGCCTCGACGGCCACCATGAGCTCCTCCTCGGAGTAACGCGCGGAGTCGACCACGATCTCGCCCTTGCGCTCGAAGAGGTAGGCGACCGAGCCGGGCTCGCCGAGGCTGCCGCCGTAGCTTCTGAACAGGTGGCGCACATCGGCGCCGGTGCGGTTGCGGTTGTCGGTCAGCGTCTCGATCAGCAGCGCCACGCCCGCGGGCCCGTAGCCCTCATAGACCACCGGCTGATACGCCTCGGCGTCACCGCCCTCGCCGGTGCCTTTGGCGATCGCGCGCTCGATGTTGTCCTTGGGCATCGACGCCGCGCGCGCCTTCTGGATCGCATTCTCCAGCGCCGCGTTGCCGGCGGGATCGCCGCCGCCGTCGCGCGCGGCCACCGTGATCGCGCGCGCGAGCTTCGTGAACTCCTGCCCGCGGCGCGAGTCGACGACCGCCTTCTTGTGCTTGATGCTCGCCCACTTGGAATGTCCGGACATCGGCGATCAGTGTAGGAGTCGATTACGCAGAGCATCGTGCGCCTCACCGCCGCGAGCCGGCGGCCGGTCAGCGCGGGGGGTGTGTTTTTGGGTGCGGCCCTTCTGGAGGGACGGGCAGTCCGCTCGCTGGAGCGGTTTTCACCGCACGCCCCCACAGCTCGAGCTCCGGGCGGGCGGCGCGCGCTCCAGCGGTGCCGCTCGAGCTCCGTCCGTTGCGTTTTTTGTTTTGGGGATTGGTTCCGCGCGGAACGAATCCTCTTTTTGAATCCCCCAACGGCTCCTCAGACAGGAGTGTTCGAGATCGTGCGCCGGCGCAAGGCTTGACGAGCAGCGCGGCCACCCCTCGGATCGGACGTGTTCACCCCACCGCGGCGAGCTTGTCGGGGACCCACGCACGCCGCTCACGCATACGCGCATAGGATGCGCGGGCGATGACCGTCGTGCTCGACCCCTCCATCTTCAAGGCCTACGACATCCGGGGCATCTACGGGGAGCAGATCGACGGCGATCTGGCCGAGCGCATCGGGTGCGCCTTCGCGCGGGTGCTGGCCGGCCTGAGCGGCAAGGCGCCTGGAGAGCTGCGCGTGGGCCTCGGCCGGGACATGCGCCTGAGCGCGCCCGAGCTCGCGGCTCGCTACCGCGCGGGGCTCGTGGCGGAGGGCGCGCACGTGCTGGACGCGGGCGAGATCGCCACCGAGATGCTCTACTTCCTGGTCGGCTCGCGCGGGCTCGACGGCGGGCTGATGTGCACTGCGTCGCACAATCCCAAGCCCTACACCGGGGCCAAGCTGGTGCGCGAGGGCGCGATCCCACTGTCTGGCGATGAGGGTATCCAGGAGATCCGCCGCGCGGTCGAGGAGGGCGTGGGCGACCGCATGGGCTCCCAGGCTGCGGTCGGCGCGGGCGCGGGCGGGGCCGGCGCGGCGGAGGAGATCGACATCTACGAGGATTTCCAGCGGGCGGCGCTCGGGTTCATCGACCCCCAGCGGGTGCGGCCGCTGAAGGTGGTGGTGGACGGTGGCAACGGCATGGCCGGGCCGATGGTGGGGCCGCTGCTGGAGGGGCTGGGGCTCGAGCTGATCGAGACCTACTGGACGCCCAACGGCGAGTTCCCGGATCACGAACCGAATCCGATGCTGGAGGAGAACCGGCGCATGATCGTCGAGCGGGTGCGCTCCAGCGGAGCCGATCTGGGCATCGCGTGGGACGGCGACGCGGACCGGTGCTTCTTCATCGACGACACCGGCGAGTTCGTGGCGGGCGACTTCCTCACCGCGCTGCTGGCGCAGTCGCTGCTGGCCAAGCACCGCGGCGAGTCGGTGCTGTACGACGTGCGCGCCTCGCGCGCGGTGCCCGACACCGTGGCGCGCGCGGGCGGCAGCGCCCATGTGAACCGCGTGGGCCACGCGTTCTTCAAGACGCGCATGAAACGCGACGGCGCGCTGTTCGGCGGCGAGGTGTCGGGTCACTATTACTTCCGCGACTTCTTCTGCGCGGACTCCGGCACGATCCCCGCGCTGCTGATCCTCGAGCTGATCTCGGTGGAGGGACGGACGCTGTCGGAGCTGCTGGCGCCGCTGCGCGAGCGTTACTTCATCTCCGGCGAGATCAACTCGGAGGTGGCCGACCAGGGAGCCAAGATGGAGGAGATCGCCGCGCATTACGCCGACGCGCGCCAGGAACACCTCGACGGGATCTCGATCGACTACGACGATTGGCACTTCAACGTGCGCCCCTCCAACACCGAGCCGCTGTTGCGCCTCAACCTGGAGTCGCTCGTGTCGCAACAGGACATGGAACGCAGGCGCGACGAGGTGCTGGCGCTGATCCGCGCCGCATGAGCCCCGTGGCGCGGCGCGGCGCGGGCAGCGCGGAGGACGAGGCGGAGGGCAGCGCGGAGGCCATAGCGGGTGGCAATGCAGAGGCCACGGCGGACTCGGCGGGGCGCTCGCCGGAGGCCGCGGAGGGCCTGCGGATCGCTGCGCAGGCCGGCGTTCACCGCCTGGCGATCCCGACACCCTTCCAGGTGGGACGCGTGAACGCGTACCTGATCGAGGACGAGCCGCTCACGCTGATCGACTCGGGCCCCAACTCGGCCAAGGCGCTGGACGAGCTGGAGCTGGCGCTCCGGGCGAGGGGGCACACGATCGAGGAGATCGGTCTGCTGATCGTCTCCCACCAGCACATCGACCACCTGGGTCTCGCCGCGATCCTCGCGCGCCGCTCGGGCGCGCAGGTCGCGGCGCTGCGCGGGCTCGACCGCTACCTGGGCAACTTCCCCGAGGAAGCCGAGCGCGACGACCGCTTCGCGGAGCAGATGATGCTGCGCCACGGGATCCCCCGCGAAATCGTGACCGCGCTGCGTTCGGTGTCGGCGAGCTTTCGCGCGTGGGGCGGCGCGGTCGAGGTGACACGCCCACTGGAGGACGGCGAGCGGATCGAGCTGCGCGACCGCACGCTCACGGTGCTCCACCGCCCGGGCCACAGCCCGTCGGACACGGTCTTTTTCGATGAGTCGCGGCGTCAGCTGCTCGCCGCAGACCACCTCATCGCGCACATCTCCTCCAATCCCCTGATCGC
>WQXW01000280.1 GCA_009781575.1 Solirubrobacterales bacterium | reverse complement strand
CTCCTTCAGATCCAGCATGCGCTGCAGATCGCCGGTCGACTCCTTCACCATCTTCACGTTCGCGATCGACTCGAACATGTGGGTCAGCAGCTTGGGCGACATGTCGATCCCGGCGGTCGCGGGGTTGTTGTAGGCCATGATCGGGATCGAGATCGCGTCGCTCACCGCGCTGTAGTGCTGCACGATCTCGCGCTCGCTGAGCGCCCAATAGGAGACCGGGATCACCATCACCGCGCTCGCGCCCGCCTCTTGGGCGTATTCCACGCGCGCCACCGTGCCCGCGGTGCTCAGGTCCGAGGAACCCACCACCACCGGCACGCGTCCCGCCACCGCCGCCACCGTGGTGTCGACCACCGTCTTCCACTCCTCGAAGCTGAGGTACGCCGACTCACCTGTGCTTCCCAGCGGCGCGATCGCGTGCACACCGGCGTCGACCATCGTGTCCACCAGGTCGGCGAGACGGTCCCCATCGACACCCGCTCCGTTGAACGGCGTGATCGGGTACGCGATGATGCCGTGGATCGTCTGTTCTTCGGGCATTGCTTCTCCTTTCAGGTTCCGGGACGTGGTGGTGAGTGGCACTTCTCAAAGCGGCTCCGGCGCGGCGAGGTGAACGCAGGCGACTCGCTCGCGCAGCGCCGCCGCGCGGTGCGTCTCACCGAGCCCTTCGAGCTGCGCCGCGTACTCCGCCAGACACTCCGCGTGAATCGTGGCCAGGTCCGCGTCGAGCATCTGAGCAGCGCGATCCTCGCACACGATCCCCTCGCCCCGCCACCGGAGCGCCGCGAGCGCCAGCGCGCTGCCCGGCAGCTCCTCCACCGCATACCAGCGCGCCGCGTTGTCGTTGAACCCCACCCCTCCGGACTTCAGCGTGTACATGAACCGCACCGGGAAGAGGATCGCCTTGGTCACCGCGCGCGGTCCCCCGTCGAGCAGCGCCCGCGTGTCTCGCAAGCGGTCGAGGTAGTCGGGGGTGAACTTCTTCAGCATGTGATCCGCGCTCATCAACACGAGCTCCTCGTGCGACGGGCGCACGCTCCCCTCGCGCCGGTCGGTTCCGAGCAGCAGCTGTCCCGAGTCCAGCAGGTCCAGCCGGTCGATCGGCCCGAGCCGGTTGTGCTCCCCCCGGCCCGTGCGCACCGCCTCCCAGTCGGCCCAGAAGAGCGACAGCCGTTCCGCCAACGGGCTGCGCGCCTCCTCGACCACGACACTCTGGACCCGCGCGATCCGCGCGGCGGTCCCCGGCGTGGTGTACGACAGCACGATCGCCACGTCCACGTCGCTGACCAGCGGCGCAAAGCCCCCGTGGGCCACGCTCCCCAGCGCGAACATCGCCTCGATCTCGGGACCCAACACCGCCTCGGCCGCCTCCACCGCTTCCGCGATCACCTGCTCCGCCGCGGCGGTGCCCATATCGGTTGGGGTGGTGCTCGTGTGGGGCTGGGCGGTGCTCATATTGGATCCAACTCTTGACAACTCGTGTTGCCGATAGGCACAATATCAGCCGGCCCGCTAGATTGTCCAGACCATGAACCCCGATACCACCGTCGCAGAGCCGCTCGAGGCCACACCGGGCCTGACCGACGACGACGCGCGGATCGCCGCGTCGATTCGCAGCCACCGACTGCGGCGCAACCTGACCCTCGCACAGCTGGGGGAGCTGTCGGGGATCTCGGTCGCGCACCTCTCGCGTCTGGAGAACGGCAGCCGCACGCCCACCGTGCGGCTGATGCTCCAGTTGGCGCGCGCGCTCGGTGTGTCGCTGGGCGCGCTCGTGGGTGAATCGTCGGAGCCGAGCACGGTGTACGTGTCACGCGCCGCCGAGCGGTACACCCTCGCCGCCGGCGACACGTCGGTGCAGTCGCTGTCGGACCCCGCGCTGCGCCGGCTGCAGGCGGTCGAGCTGTGCCTCGCGCCGGGCCGGATCGGCGAGCCCGCCTCACACTCCGGCGAGGAGTGGGTGTACGTGCTGAGCGGCGCGATCGAGGTCGACCTCAACGGGTCCACCTCCGCGCTGGACGCCGGCGACGCGGTGCACTTCCGCGCCGATATCCGCCACGCGCTCTGCAACCCTCACGCCGAGGCCGCGACTGTGCTGGTGGTGAATGCCCTGGAAGCGCCCGCCCTGAATCTCGGCCACTGACCCACTGACCTCAACCGGAACGGGCGCCATCGATGACACGTGTTGCGGTGGTTCAGGCGGCGTCCATCCCGTTCGACTCCTCCGCCACGACCGCCAAGGCCGAGGGCCTGATCGCGGAGTGTGCGGGGAGCGGCGCGGAGCTGGCGGTGTTCCCCGAGGCGTTCGTCGGCTGCTACCCGAAGGGCACCGCGTTCGGCGCGGTCGTCGGGCGGCGCACCGGTCCCGGGCGGGAGCTGTACCAACGTTACTTCGACACCGCCGTGCAGTTGGACGGCCCGGAGGTGGCGCGCCTGGTCGGCGCCTGCGCCGCCAACGCGATCTTCGCGGTGGTGGGCGTGATCGAGCGGCTCGGGTCGACGCTGTACTGCACCGCGCTGATGATCGATCCCGTCGAGGGGCTCACCGAGATCCACCGCAAGCTGATGCCCACCGGCCTGGAGCGGCTGATCTGGGGCTTCGGCGACGGCTCCACGATCGGCACCGCGCCGAGCGCGGCCGGGCGCGTGGGCACCGTGATCTGCTGGGAGAACTACATGCCCGCGCTGCGCCAGGCGATGTACGCGCAGGGTGTGGAGCTCTACTGTGCCCCCACCGCCGACGATCGCCCGACGTGGCTCTCGACGATGACCCACATCGCGCTGGAGGGCCGCGTGTTCGTGCTGAGCGCGTGCCAGGCGATTCGCGTGGGCGCCTATCCGGAGTGCTACCAGGAGGAGATCGGCGAGGATCCCGCCTCCCACCTGATGCGAGGCGGCAGCGCGATCGTCGCGCCCGACGGCGCCGTGCTCGCCGGGCCGGTGTTCGACGAGGAGCTCATCCTGTACGCCGAGGTCGACCTCCGCGAGATCGCCCGCGCGCATCTCGACATGGACGCGGTGGGCCACTACAGCCGTCCAGACCTCTTCGAGCTGCGAATCGACACGCGCCGCCAAGCGCCGGTGGTGTTCTGTGACGAGGGCGCCTCACTGACCTCGACCGCCGAGATCGCCGCCGGCGTGGCGCGATGACACGCCCCCCGCAATGACGCGCACTGCGGTCGCGATCCGCCATGTCGAGTTCGAGGACCTCGGGCTGCTGGCCCCGCTGCTTACGCGTCACGGGTTCGCGACCTCCTACCTCGACGCCACCACGGACCGCGACGACGCGTGGCGGGGCGCGCGCGACGCCGATCTGCTGGTCGTGTTGGGCGGTCCGATCGGCGTGGCGGACCTCGACAGCTACCCGTTCCTGCGCACGGAGCTCGAGCTGATCGGCGACCGTGTCGCCCGTG
>WQXW01000279.1 GCA_009781575.1 Solirubrobacterales bacterium | reverse complement strand
CGGAAATCGCGGAGCGCATGGCCAACCTGGTGTATGGCGAAGAAGGGCTCAACGAACCATCCGAAGAGGTGGCGGCGCTGCAGATCGTGGTCGCCGCCCGGCCGGCCAGCGCGGCGCTGTACGGCGCGCTCGCGGTGGCCGCCTACAAGGCGCACAACACGCGCCAGGGCGACCTCGCCTCCCAGAAGGCGGTCAGCCTCTCGCCCCAGGCCCAGCGTGGCGCGGTCAAGGCGCAGCTGGAAGCCGAGAAGAAGAGCGCCGCCTCATCGGCTGCCAGCGCCGCGCTGAAGTCGGGCAGCGCGAGCGTGACACCGACCTCGGGCGGCGCCCACGTGCCGGTCACGATCAAAACCGCCGGCGGCAAGACGGTGACGGTCAAGAAATAGGAGGCGCGGGCCCGAGTTGGCCGGCTCGGCTCGAGATCCCCAGCAGGCAGGTCGCGAGCACCTCGGCGCGCGCGCCGGAGCCCCCGGGCGCCCCGGGGCCGCGGGGGCGGGGGCGCGTTACACCGCGCGCCTCTTGATCGGTTGCGCCGACCGCCCCGGAATCGTGGCCGCGGTGTCGGGCTTTTTGTATGAGCAGGGCGCCAACATCGTGTCCTCGCACCAGTACTCATCCGACCCCACGGGTGGGCGGTTCTTCCTGCGCACCGAGTTCGTGCTCGACGGGCTCGCCGCCCCCGGCACCGAGCGGGCGCGCTTTGAGAGGCACTTCCGCGAGCGGGTTGCGGAGAGGTTTGGGATGGAGTGGGAGGTGCGCTACCGGGGCCAGCGCCGGCGGCTGGCGATCCTCGTCTCGCGGCACGACCACTGCCTGATGGATCTTCTGTGGCGCTGGCGCCGGGGCGAGCTGGACGGCGATGTGGTGAGTGTGATCTCAAACCACCGCGACCTCGAGGGGGAGGTGCGCGGGGCGGGCGTGCCGTTCCATCACGTGCCCGTGCCCCGCGGAGCCAAGGAGGGGGCGGAGGCGCGCATGCTGGAGCTGCTGGGGGCGGAGCGCGGTGTCGAACTGGTGGTGCTGGCCCGCTACATGCAGATCCTGAGTGGCGCGTTCCTGGAGCGCGTGCGCGTGCCGGTGATCAACATCCACCACTCCTTCCTGCCGGCGTTCGCCGGCGCGCAGCCCTACGCGCGCGCGCACGAGCGCGGCGTGAAGCTGATCGGCGCGACCGCGCACTACGTCACCGAGGAGCTGGACGCGGGCCCGATCATCGAGCAGGGCGTGGAGCGCGTGGACCACAGCCAGAGCCCCAGCGAGCTGGAGCGCGTGGGCCGCGACATCGAGCGCGTGGTGCTGGCGCGCGCGATCGCGCTCCACCTCGACGATCGCGTGATAGTCGACGGGCGCCGCACGATCGTCTTCTGAGGGCCACTAAAATGGCGTCCCCCCGGCCGGCCTCCCCGGCTCGCGGGCCGTTAGCTCAATTGGCAGAGCAGGGGCCTCTTAAGCCCAAGGTTGTAGGTTCGATTCCTACACGGCCCACTATATGTACGGTAGGGCCGGGATGTGCGGCAGGGGGCGGGGTAGGGCGGAGAATCCCAGTGCTGATGCGGGATTCCGGGCGCCCAGGGGGCGATTCGCCAGTGCTGATCGCGATCCCCCCCGAGGCGCCGCAAGTCACGTTTGTAGTCACGCCGACGGCCGTGACTAGACGCGCCGAAGGCGCGCAATGATGGGCGGGCGTCCGGGTGCCTCCGGGCGCCGGGGTCCGGGTGTTTGCGCACCGCGGGCCCTTCACGTGAGGGAACGTCTGCACGTTGCCAGACCGCGCCCGACGCCGCGCCTGGCGTGCCCCGGCGACATCGCGCCGCGAGGCCGACGCCCGTGCTGGGCGCGGCGTTCGCCTGGCACGCCCAGATACGCCTGGTACAGCAGCGAATGACCGGCGCTCGCGACTCATCTACGGCCCCCAGCGCCTTGAGTGTCGACGCCGCCCCAAGGCGCGCTTGCGCAGGGCGCGGCGGTGGGTGAGTACGGCGGCGGGCAGGGGCTAACCGGCTCACCGGCAGCGCTCGCAACCCTGGGTCGGCGAGCCGCGCTGTGCCCCGTGGGGTGCTGTCCGCGTCCGTCGCGCTCGCCCGGAAGCGATGCGCTGGTCAGCCGGCGGGTTGAATAGCCCCAGTTGGCAGCGACTGACGCATCCCAGCGAATCGCTCGACCGAGACGACGACGGCTCGCATTTGGCCGTGCTTGGTCAGGACGAACTTCTCCGACTCGCCGCTCTCCAGCTCCTCGACCATTCGATTGAGCTCTCTCATGGCGTCGCGAATAGTGCGCAGCTCATCGTTGGAGACCTCGACTCTGGCCATCGTTCCTCCTGCGGCTGGTGGGAGCGGGTACCACATCCTAAAGGTGTCCAAGGACGGAGGCCGAGGTTCGTGACGCCTGTGTCGCATTTTCCGTCCGATACCTCGTCGAGAATGGGCGAGACATGGATCCAGCCACGAGCCACCGCGTTGAATACGGGCGTCCAGGTGTCGGCCGCCAGCCACCCGACTCCAGGGCGTCCGGGGGCTTGCGCACGGGATCCGCCATCCAGTCCAATAGACGAGGTGCTCCAGGACATGATCGAGTTTGATTTTCTGCCCGTCGGCGACGGGGAGCGCAGCGGCGATGCAATCGCGCTGCGCTACAGCCATCCACAGACAGGCGCCCCCGTCGTAGGCGTCATCGACGCCGGGTTTGAGGACGATGGCGAAGCCGTCGTCGAGCACGTGAATGTCTACTACAACACCGACGTAGCCGACTTCATGCTCAGCACGCACCCGGATTCCGACCACATCAACGGCGCCCGCAAGGTGGTTTGCGGCCTCCACGTCCGCACGCTGCTCATACACCGCCCATCGTGGCACGGCTACCCCAACAACAGCGGCGCCGATTCCGCGGACGAACTCGCCGAGCTTGCCGAACGGCGCGGCGCGAACGTGATCGAACCGTTCCAGGGAGTCTGTGGCTTCGGGGATCTCGTGATCGCAGGCCCTACACCCAGGTACTACCGCGACATGCTGGCTGCGCAGGAGGCAACGACCCAACCCGCGAGCGTCCGCAAGTCATTCGCTGAGCGCTACTTCGGAGGAGGCGGATCGGTGGTTGCCACGCTGCGGCAGGTGCTGGACGCGTTCCCCGTGGAGATGCCCTTCGGCGATGCTGGTGGCACCAGCCCACGCAACAATAGCGCGGCCATCGTCAGCCTCGTCGTTGATGGGAATCATTTTCTGCTGCCGAGCGACGCTGGCGTACCGGCGATCGGACAGGCTCTCGACTACCTCGACGCGATCGGACGCACCAGATATCCACTCAACCTGTTCGTGCTTCCCCATCACGGAAGCAGGCACAACATCGATCGCGCGACCATCACGCGGATTCTCGGCGACCCCACCACGACCGAGCAAGGCACCGCAGTCGCAAGCGT
>WQXW01000278.1 GCA_009781575.1 Solirubrobacterales bacterium | reverse complement strand
GCTGCCGACAGGCTCGGCGCCCGACGCGGATGCGGCGGTGAAGTTGACCGGCGGCTACGCCTTCGTGCCCGACGCCGCCGGCGCCGATGCGCTCGTCGGCGTCGCGCTGATCGACGGCGAGCCCAAGGGGATCGTCGTCATGGCCGACGGCGAGGGCGTGCAGATCGAGCCGGTGCGGCGCTATGACGCCACCCGCTCGCTCGCGCACGTGACGCTGACGAACGCGGCGGCAACTGTGCTCGACGCCCCAGTGGAGACGCTCGCGGGCGCCTGGCACCTCGCGCAGGCGCTGATCGCGGCCGAGTCGATCGGAAGCGTAGAGGCCGCGCTCGACATGTCGGTCGCCTACGCCAAGGAGCGCCACACGTTCGGCCGCCCGATCGGCTCCTACCAGGCCGTCAAGCACTCGCTGACCGAGGTCCTGCGCCAGTTGGAGAACGGGCGCTCGCTGCTGTATTACGCAGGCTGGTCGCGCAACGGCGCTCCGGACGAGTTCCCGCTGGCGGCAAGCGCTGCGCGCTCCGTGGCCGGTCGGGCGCTCGACCACGCGGCTCGCACGATGATCTCCGTGCACGGCGGCATCGGCGCCACCTGGGAGCACGACGCGCCCCTCTACTTCCGCCGCGCCCAGCTCTCGCGCCGCCTGCTGGGCGGCACCGCCGCCGCCGGCGAGCGGGTCGCCGGTGAGCTCCTGCTCGAGGCCGCCGCCTGAGGCGCGCGGCCTCGCGGTCGAACGAGTCAGCCACGAGAGCGGTGCCGGTCGAGGAGCGGCCGTTGTGTTTTTTGTTTTGAGGATTCGTTCCGCGCGGAACGAATCCTCTTTTTGAATCCCCCAACGGAGCCTCAGACAGGCGTGTTCGAAGCCCCGGGCGCCAGATTCCCACACTCCTCCTCGGCGAGCCGCTCCACCCAGCCTCGGCCTAGCCGCGGGGCGTGGTGCGCGTCCTCATCCGGCCGCGCCTGTGCGGCGCCGCCTGCTGCCGGCGCGCGCGGGCTTCCCGCGCTTCACGCACCTCCTGCGCTTCCAGTTCGGCCAGCACCGGCGCGCCCCAGGCGGCCTGCACGGCGGCGATCGTGGGCGGCGGCACTTCGCAGTTGACGCAAAAGCCGTGCTGCGACCAGGAGATCGCGCGCGCCAGCACTTCGTCGGCGTAGGCCACGCCGTAGGTGTCGTGGCCGTAGTAGTCGTACGCCGCCCACCACGCCGCGTCGTCCAGCCGGGTGCCCGCGCCGTTGTAGCCCAGCAGGTGCGCGCCCGCCATGATCGCGTCGTAGTCGTCGTAGATCGAGGGGTGCCGGCGCGTGCGGTGCGCGTACACCGCCGGCCGCGCGTTGTACAGGTAGGAGTCGCGCATCAGCCCCCAGGTGCTCACGGGGCCGTTCTTCACATTGAACTGCATCGGCCCAGCGCAGCACCCCGCGAAGTTCAGCCCGTGGTAGGTGCTCGGCGCGGTCGAGAAGTCCGTCTCCTGCTTGTGCACCGACGCGATCAGCAGCCAGTTGACGCCAAAGGTGCGCTGCGCCTCGGCGTACAGCGGATAGAAGCTTTCCATCCAGCTCGCCGGGATGTGCGTGCCACTGAAGCCCGCGAACCGCAGCCAGCCGCCGGTCCCGGCCGCGCCGGCCGCGCCGGCGCCCGCCCCGGACCCGGCGCCCGCCCCGATCCCGCCGGACCCGGGCCCAGCATGGGGCCCGTTCGCGGCCGCGGCGCTGGATCCCGCCACGGCGTTGGCCCCGTCGCCGGCGCGCCCAGGCCCGCCGCCGCGGGCGCGGGCGCGGGCGCGGGCGCGGCGGACGGTGCGAACCAGCACCGCTTCGCGCACCGTGCCCGAGGCGCTGCGCTTGGGCGTGAGCAGTGAGACCTGGGTGCCGGCGGGCACGGCCGGCGTGGGCGCGGCGGCGGTCACCGCCGGCGGCGCCACCGGCTGGACCGGCGAGGAGCCGACCACCCCGGTTGCCACGCTCACCAGCACGGCGATCCCGAGCGCGAGCAGCGCCAGCGCCAGCGCCAGCGGGCCCCGCTCGGAGGGAGGCTGGGGCAGCCTCGCCACCGCCGGGTCCTCCCGCCGCTCAGGACGGGGCGCTTCGGCGGTCATGCCCTCTCTCCCTGACGTCGCTGCATGCGTTCGCGCACGGTAGCGACCCAAGGTAAAGGGGACCACGGCCGGAGCGCGCCAGTCCGCTCAGGCCGGGGTCAGC
The DNA here is from genome assembly GCA_009781575.1 of Solirubrobacterales bacterium. Taxonomy (GTDB): domain Bacteria; phylum Actinomycetota; class Thermoleophilia; order Solirubrobacterales; family Solirubrobacteraceae; genus Palsa-744. Next base: position 1,225 of record WQXW01000278.1, on the reverse strand, counting down.
GAGGCCAGCTTCGCCGCCAGCGCGTCGGTCAGCTGGGCGAAGGAGGCGATGAACTTCTCCACGCCCTCTCGCTCCAGCGTGTCGGTGACGTCGTCGTAGTCCACCCCCGCGCCGGCCAGCTGCTCGAACACCGCGTGGGCGCCGGCGAGGTCGTGGCCGAGGCGCGGCAGCGGGCGTCCGTGGTCCTGGTAGGCCGCGATCGTGTCCTCCGGCATCGTGTTGATCGTGTCCGCGCCGATCAGCTCCTCCACGTAGAGGGTGTCGGGGTAGGCGGGGTTCTTGGTGGAGGTGGACGCCCACAGCACGCGCTGGGGTGTGGCGCCCTTGGAGGCCAGGAACTCCCAGCGGGGGCCGCGGAAGACCTCGCGGTAGTGCTGGTGGGCGAGCTTCGCGTTGGCCACCGCCAGGCGGCCCTTCAGGTGGTCGTGGCCGCCGAGCTCATCGATCCGCCGGTCGGCCTCGGTGTCGATGCGCGACACGAAGAAGCTCGCCACCGAGTGGACCCCGCGCGGGTCGCCGCCGGCCGCGATCAGGCGCTCGAGGCCGCGCAGGTAGGACTCCACCACCTCCGCGTGGCGGCGCAGCGAGAAGATCAGCGTGATGTTGACCGAGCGTCCCTTGGCGGTGACGTCCTCGATCGCCGCCAGGCCCGGCTTGGTGGCGGGGATCTTGACCAGCAGGTTGGGCCGGTCGATCTCCTCGTGCAGGCGCATCGCCTCGTTGTAGGTCTCGCGCGCGTCGTACGCCAGGCGGGGGTCCACCTCGATCGAGGTGTAGCCGTCGCGGCCCAGCCCGCGGTCCCACAGCGCGCGGAAGAGATCGCACGCCTCGCCCACGTCCTCCTCGGCCAGCCGCCAGAAGATCTCCCCCGCGCCCAGCCCCTGGTCGGCCAGCTCGCGCAAGCCCTCGTCGTAGTGGCCGTCCGCGGTCATCGCCTTCTGGAAGATCGTGGGGTTGGAGGTGGCGCCCACCACTGCGTCGTCCTCGATCAGCTGGCGCATGCGCCCCCCGCGGATGTGCTCGCGCGAGAGGAAGTCCACCCACACGCTCTGCCCCAGCGCCGAGAGCCGGTGGAGCGGTGACAGGTATCCCCGGTTGGCCGTCGCCGACATGGTGGCTATCGCGCCTCCCCCGCGCCGCTCTCGAGCGCCGGCGCACCCTCGCCGCCGCCGCCCGTCTGGCTCGACCCCGCCTGGCTCGACCCCGTCTGGCTCGACCCCGCCTG
>WQXW01000277.1 GCA_009781575.1 Solirubrobacterales bacterium | reverse complement strand
CGCGCAGGCCCGCGGATCGCACCTCGCGCAGGCCCGCGGATCGCACCTCGCGCAGGCCCGCGGATCGCACCTCGCGCAGGCCCGCGGATCGCACGTCGCGCAGGCCCGCGGATCGCACCTCGCGCAGGCCCGCGGATCGCACGTCGCGCAGGCGCGGGCGCGGGCGCGGGGGGCGCATTTGGGGCGCTCGCAACCGGGCGGAACCGCGGCGCCGACCTCGCGGGCCTCTTCCGGTGGGAGCGCGGTCACGATCACCGACGCGCGCTGCGTGCCGGCGAGCCGCTGTGGCACCGAACCGCGCCTGGTGTCCACGCGCGGCACGCTGCGACTGCGGGGGCGCGGCCTGCGCGCGGGGATGGCGGTGGCGTTCCCGCGCGCGCGGTTTGCGCGCATCAGCCGCCACTCGCCGAGCGCGGGGCTGCGCGCCTCGAAGCTGGGCCTGGTGGTGACGGTGCCCTCCTCGGCGCACACGGGGCGCATCGAGATCGTGCTGGCCCACGGGGGGCACTCGAACCTGTACGGGCCGATCCAGGTGGTGACCCATGCGTTGCACCCGCCGGCGCCCCGCCCCAAACCCAAACCCAAATCGAAATCGAAATCGAAACGGGCGCCGACCCCCGCGCCGCCGGCCACTCCGTCGGGGACCGCGTTCGACGGCCAGGGCATGTGGATCTGGTACATGAGCCACTCCGACGGGGGCAATGTGAGCGCGATCGCCAAGCAGGCGCACGCGGCGGGTGTGGGCACGCTGTTTGTGAAGAGCTCCGACGGCTCCACCAACTACTGGAGCCAGTTCTCGCCGCAGCTGGTGGCGGCGGTGCACGCGGCGGGGCTGAAGATCTGCGCGTGGCAGTTCGTGTACGGCACCAACCCGGTGGGCGAGGCGGACCTGGGCGCGGAGGCGGTGGCCAACGGCGCCGACTGCCTGGTGATCGACGCGGAGGGGGAATACGAAAACAAGTACGGCGCCGCGCAGACCTACCTCACCACGTTGCGCGCGAAGATCGGCGCCAACTACCCGCTGGGGCTGGCGTCGTTCCCGTACGTGGACTACCACGAGGCGTTCCCGTACTCGGTGTTCCTCGGCCCCGGCGGCGCGCAGTTCAACGCGCCGCAGATGTACTGGAAGGCGATCGGCACCAGTGTGGCCAACGTGTTCGTGCACACCTACGAGGAGAACCTGATCTACGGCGCGCCGATAGTGCCGCTGGGCCAGACCTACGAAGGCCCCTCCACGGCGGAACTCGTGGCGTTCCGCTCGCTGGTCGGCGTGTACCGCGCCCCCGGGCTCTCCTTCTGGGACTGGCAGGAAACGAGCGCCCCCGGCTGGGCCGCGCTGGCGGCGCCGCTGAACCCCGAGGTGAAGGCGCCGGCAACCGAGCTGACCTCACCGCTGCTGCGCCAGGGCGCCAGGGGCGATCAGGTGCTGTGGCTGCAGGAGCACCTGGCGCGGGCGATCTCCAGCCAGCCGACGAGTGGCATCTTCGAAGCGACCACCACGGCCAACATCAAGCAGTTCCAGAGCGCCCACGCGCTGCCCCCGACCGGCGAAACCGACGCGTCCACCTGGGGCGCGCTGCTGCTGCTCCAGCCGGTGCCAGTCGACTGGACCGGGGCAGGCCCGAAAGGTTGATAGAGGGACCGGGGCCGCACATGTGCGGCCCCGCGGGACCTCGCATGCGAGGTCCCGTTCCGACCCGTGCATGCACGGGTCGGCCGGCCGGCGCATGCGCCGGCCGGGACCAAATCGTGCGCCGGTCTCTGGCGCGGCGTCGAACACACCTGTCTGTGTGGGGGTTGGGGGATTTGTTTTGAGGATTCATTCCGCGCGGAACCAATCCTCAAAACAAAACACGAAACGCCCGCTGCTGGAGCGACCGAGGACGCCGCCAGACGCCGGCTATCGCGCGTCAGACCCGCTGGATCAGTGTGGCGGTGCCGAGCCCGCCGCCGCAGCACATCGTGACGAACCCGACCTCCTGGTCGGTGCGCTCGAGCTCGTGCAGCAGCGTGGTGATCAACCGCGCGCCGGTCGAGCCCAGCGGATGGCCCAGCGCCATCGCGCCGCCGTTGACGTTGACCCGATCCATGTCAGGCTCGAGCTCGCGCTGCCACGCGGCCACCACCGGCGCGAACGCCTCGTTGATCTCGATCAGGTCGATGTCGGCCATGGTCATGCCGTTGCGATCGAGGATCTTGCGGGTCGCGGGGATCGGGCCTTCCAGCATCGCCACCGGGTCGGTGCCGACCGTGGTCTGGTCCACGACCCGCGCGCGGGCGCGCAGCCCCAGCGAGGCGGCCTTCTCGGCCGACATCAACAGCACCGCGGCCGCGCCGTCGGAGATCTGGGAGGAGTTGCCCGCGGTGATGCGCCCGTCGGGCTTGAACGCGGGCTTCAGCTGCGACAGCGCCTCGAGGCTGGTGTTGGGCCGGATGCCCTGGTCGGTCACGAACGTGTCGCCGTTGACCGCGAACGGCACCATCTCGCGCTCGAAGCGGCCCTCCTCGGTGGCGCGGTGGGCGAGCTGGTGGGAGCGCAGCGCCAGCTCGTCGAGCTCCGAGCGGGGGATCTCCCACTTCTCGGCGATCATCTCCGCGCCCAGCCCCTGGCCGACGATGTTGTGCTTGGCCATCAGCGCCGGCGTGAACGCCATGCCGAACTCCTGCTGGGTCTTCATGCCGGCGGCAAACGGCAGGTGGCCCATGTGCTCCACGCCGGAGCCGATCACCACGTCGTGCACCCCGGCGGCGATCAGCGCGGCGCCGAAGTTGACCGCCTGCTGCGCGGAGCCGCACTGGCGGTCGATCGTGGTGCCGGGCGTCTCGATCGGCAGCCCCTCCTGCAGCCACGCGTTGCGCGCGATGTTGAACCCCTGCTCGCCAAACTGTTGCACGCACCCCGCGATCACATCCTCCACCTCCGCGGGCTCCACGCCGGCGCGCTCGATCACGGCCCGGTAGCAGGTGCCCAGCAGCTCATTGGGGTGCGTATTCCTGTAGTAGCCCTTCTCCGGATGCCCCCGCCCGATCGGCGTGCGCGCGGCCTCCACGATCACGACCTCGCGGCCCTCAGGTTTCCTCATGGGAGTCCTCCGTCCAGTTTGAGCGGTTTGCTGGCACAATCGGCGCCAGGCCGGCGGGAAGGTGCTCCGCGCCCGCAACCCTTACTCTAGCGCTCCCAACCCCTAGATTGACTGGTCAGTCAACATCTCGAGAGATCGGAGGAGGATCGGCGTGAACGGAGGATCGGCGTGGTCGGCGATCAGCGCGAGCGGTGCGAGCGGCGCGATCAGCGCGAGCGGTGCGAGCGGCGCGATCAGTGCGAGCGGTGCGAGCGGTGCGAGAGGAGGATCGGCGTGAACGAGCGTCTGGCGATTGTGGGGAGCGGCGCGATCGCGTGTGGGCTGGCGTCCACGGCGGCGCACCACGGG
>WQXW01000276.1 GCA_009781575.1 Solirubrobacterales bacterium | reverse complement strand
GGACGACGATCTCCTGCTCGCCGCGATTGCCGCCGGCGGCCTCCACGACGGTAGCTTTGCGTAGCTTCAGCACTGTTGGCTGGAAGCTATCGCTCGGGGGGCGGATCCGGCGCCGGATCGAGCGCCTGCGCGGCGCTTGGGGCCGGGGCGCCGGGGACCGGCGTCCATTGCACCTCGACGTCCAGGTCGCATTCGCACTCGGGCAGGTTCGCCAGCTCGTGCGCGCGGTCGATCACGCGCGCGGCCAGCTGACGGGCCGCCCGCTCGTCGGCCAGCTTGAAGCGCAGCCGCACCGCGAGCCCCGGCTCGGTCGAGCCGGCCGGTTCGAGCGAGCGGTCGGAGCTCACGAGCGCCCGGCGAGGGTGCTTTGAGAGGACTCCTCCCCGGCGGCGCGTCGAGAGGACTCGCCCTCCGCGGCGCGTCGAGAGTGCTCCTCCCCGGCGCGTTGGGACTCGCCCCTTCCGTTGGCACACTCGAGCGCCGCTGCCACGAAGCCGCGGAACAGCGGCGCGGGACGCTCGGGGCGCGACTTGAACTCCGGGTGAAACTGCGAGGCCACGAAGAATGGATGGTCGTCCAGCTCGATTGCCTCGACCAGCCGCTCGTCGGGCGAGGTGCCGGCGATGCGCAGGCCCGCGCTCTGCAGGCGCTTGCGCAGCAGGTTGTTGACCTCGTAGCGGTGGCGGTGGCGCTCGTAGATGACCGCCTCGCCGTAGATCTCCCGCGCCAGGAACCCCTCGTGGAGCTTGATCGGGTCGGCGCCGAGGCGCATGGTGCCGCCCAGATCGGCCACCTCCTTCTGCTCGGGCAACAGGTCGATCACCGGGTGGGGGGTCTCGACGTCGAACTCGGTGGAGTTGGCGCCCTCCATCCCGGCCACGTGCCGCGCGAACTCGGCCACCGCGACCTGCATGCCCAGACAGATGCCGAGGAACGGGATCCCCCGCTCCCGCGCGACGCGCGCGGCGGCGATCTTGCCCTCGATCCCCCGCCCGCCGAAGCCGCCGGGGATGAGGATGCCGTCGGCGCCGGCCAGCAACGCCCGCGCGCCCGCCGGCCCGCCGCCCTCGCGCTCGCGCTCGCGCTCGCCGCCCGGTTGTTCGCCGCCCGTGGGCTCGCCCTCCCGGTGCTCGCCGTTCAGGCGCGCGCCATCCGTGCTCTCGCCCTCCAGGCGCTCGGAGTCGATCCACACGATCTCCACGCGCGCGCCCTGCAGGTTGGCGGCGTGGCGCAGCGCCTCGCGCACCGAGAGGTAGGCGTCCTCGAGCTGCACGTACTTGCCGACGAGCGCGATGCGAACGGTGCGCCCGGCGCGCGCGGCGCGCTCGATCGGCTCGCGCCAGCTCGACAGCTCGGGCGCGGGCGCCTCCGCCCCGAAGTGCTCGAGGATGAAGTCGTCGACGCCCTGTTCGCGAAACACGAGCGGGACCTCGTAGATGTTGGCCACGTCGCGCGCGGCCACGATTGCGCCCAGGGGCAGGCTGGCGAAGAGCGCGATCTTCTTGCGGATCTCGGGCGACAGCGGGGACTCGGAGCGGCACATGAGCATGTCGGGCGCGATCCCGATGCGCCGCAGCTCATTCACCGAGTGCTGGGTGGGCTTGGTCTTGAGCTCGCCGGCGTGGCCGATGTAGGGCACGAGCGTGAGATGGATGAACATGCACCGCCGCCGGCCCACGTCGACCGGGAACTGACGGATGGCCTCCAGAAACGGGAGCGACTCGATGTCGCCCACGGTGCCGCCGATCTCGGTGACCACGAAGTCGACGTCGGCCGACTCGGCGATCAGCGCGATGCGCTGCTTGATCTCGTCGGTGATGTGCGGCACGACCTGAACCGTGCCGCCCAGGTAGTCGCCGCGGCGCTCGCGGCGGATCACGGTGTCGTACACGCCGCCGGCGGTCACGTTGGAGGCGCGACTGGTGTTGGCGTCGGTGAAGCGCTCGTAGTGGCCCAGGTCGAGATCGGTCTCGGCGCCGTCCTCGGTCACGAACACCTCGCCGTGCTGGAAGGGCGACATCGTGCCGGGGTCGACGTTGATGTAGGGGTCGAACTTCTGCAGCCCCACGCTCAGCCCCCGCGCGACCAACAGCCGCCCGATCGAGGCCGCGGCGATGCCCTTCCCGAGTGAGGAGACCACCCCGCCGGTCACGAAGATGAACCTCGTCTTGGCCGGCGCTTGGGCGTGGCGGTCGCTCGGGCGGGGGTTCATGGGATCCTGTTTGATCAGTGTAGTTCCCGCGGCGGACCGGCTCGCTCGGGGCGGGGCCGGGCCGGGCGGTGGAGCTGTCAGGCCGCGCGGAGCAGCTCGCGCGCGTGGCGGCGCGCGGCGGCGTCCCCGGCGGAGGCGCCCATCATGCGCACCAGCTCCCCGACCACCTCGGCGCGCCCGAGCTGGCGCACATCGGCGCGCGCGGGGAGCGCGGCGCTGTCCTTCACAACCGTGAAGTGGCGCTCGGCGAGCGAGGCGACCTGAGGCAGGTGCGTGATGCACAGCACCTGGCGCCCGGCGGCTATGCGCCGCAGCCGCTCGCCCACCACGCGCGCGGTGCGCCCGCCGATGCCGGCGTCGATCTCGTCGAACACGAGCGTGGCCAGCGACGAGTCCTGGTTGGCAACGCCGAGCAGCGCGAGCATCACGCGCGAGAGCTCACCGCCGGAGCCGATCTCGCGCAGCGGCCCGGGCGCAACACCGGGGTTGGGCGCGATCGCGAACTCCGCGGCGTCGGCGCCGGCGCCGCTGGGCGCGCGCTCGCTCAGCTCCACCTCAAAGCCCGCTCCCGCCATGGCGAGCTCTGCGAGCTCCTCGCGCACCGCGCGCGCGAGCGCCGGGGCGGCCTCGCGCCGCGCGCCCCGTAGTTGGCGCACGTGGCGCTCGAGCGACTCGCGCGCCTGGGAGAGCTGGGCGGAGATCTCGCGCGAGTCCCGCTCTGCGCCGATCAGCTCATCGCGGCGCGCGCGCGCCCGCTCGGCGTGCTCCAGCAGCGCCCCCTCATCCGCCGCGCCGTGCCGGCGCAGCAGCCGCTCGATCGCGCCCAACCGCTCTTCGACCTGCTCGAGCGACCCCTCCTCGCCGTCGAGCCCGTCGAGGTAGGCGCACAGCTCCGCGGAGAGGTCGCGCGCCTCGATCAGCAGGCAGCCGAGGCGCTCGGCGAGCGGCGCGAGCCGCGGGTCGAGCACGGCGACCCCCTCCAGCTGGGCCGCGCCGCCGGCGATCTGCTGCGCGGCGCCTGGCCCAGCCCCGCGCGCAGCGTCGTGGGCGCCGCCGGCGTGCGCGCCGCGGGGCAGACCGCCGGGCAGGCCGCCGGGCAGGCCGCCGGACGCGCCGTGGTCCTCGCCGGTGAGCGCTTCGATCGCGGCGGCGGCGGCCATGCGCAGCGCGTCGAGCCGGCGGAGGCGCTCGCGCCGCGCGGCCAGCTCCTCGCGCTCGCCGGCGCGCGGGGCCAACTGCT
>WQXW01000275.1 GCA_009781575.1 Solirubrobacterales bacterium | reverse complement strand
CGGTTCGCTATGAGTTTCACTGCAACGGCCCGATCAGCGGCTATCAGCTGCAGTCGCAGATCCCCCTGGTGGGACTGCAGGCGGCGCCGCTGGTGGCCAACGCGCAGGCGCAGCCCCAGCAGGAAACGTTCTCCTGCGGCGGTGAAACCCCCGGCTACGCGCTCGACTGCGTGGGCAGTGCCGGCGCTCCCTTCGATGAGATCAGCGGCCAGCTCTACATCGGCTCCCGCCTCTGCGCCGAGCCGCGGGAGGACCCGCTGCTGACCGTCACCTACGCCTACCTCGAAGGCGGGGTGCTCACACAGGCGATCTCCGGGCCGTTCGACCTCGGCCGCCCGCTCGGATGCCCCCGCGACGCCGCCTCGCGCGGCACGCGCCTGGCGCCGGTGAGATTGCCCGCCGCACGCCGCAGTCGTCACCGAAAGGACCGCGCGCGCGGCAGGCGCTGAACGGGCGCGCGAGACGGGCGCGCGACACGGCGGTGCGGGCCGCGGGTGTAGGGTCCACAGGAGGCGGGCATTGCAATATCGGCTCTGGAGGAGGCGAGCATGGCAATCAAGCTCCTTGGCTCATCCGGCGCGGCCACCCAGCGGGCAGTCTCGCGGGGGGGCGCGGTCGAGGTGCGGCCGGTGCGCGGGCGGCGGGAGCTGACCGCGTTCATCAAGTTGCCCTGGCGCCTGTACCGCCACGTGGCCAACTGGGTGCCGCCGCTCATCTCCGAGCGCCGTCACCATCTCGACCGCGAGCGCAACCCGTTCTTCGAGCACGCCGAGGCCGAGTACTTCCTCGCCTGGCGCGACGGCGTGCCGGTGGGGCGCATAAGCGCACACGTCGATCATCTGTTCAACGAGTTCCAGAGCAACGAGTGGGGGCTGTTCGGCTTCTTCGAGTGCGTCCACGACGAGCAGGTGGCCGGCGCGCTGCTCGACAGCGCCGACGCCTGGCTGCGCGCGCGCGGGCGCGACCGCATGGTGGGCCCGTTCGATTTCTCCACCAACCACGAGTGTGGCCTCTTGGTGGAAGGCCACGAGCTGATGCCCCAGATCCTCGAGAACTGGCATCACCCGTATTACCGCGGCCTGCTCGAAGCGCAGGGCATGCGCAAGGCGATGGATCTGTACAAGTGGCAGATCCTCTCCGCCGAGCACGACCGCCTGCTGCCGGTGATCTACGAGCTGGCCGACGGGCTCGAGTCAGAGCACGGCATCCGCGTGCGCAACATGCGTCGGCGCGACTTCGAGCAGGAGGTGCGGCGCTTCATGGAGGTCTACAACGCCGCGTGGGAACGCAACTGGGCGTTCGTGCCGCTCACCGACTCGGAGCTGCGCGCGTACGCCAGGGAACTGAAGCCGATCCTCGATGAGCGCTTCGCGTTCGTCGCCGAACGCGACGGCGAGGTGGTGGGCGCCGCGCTCACGCTGCCCGACATGAACAAGGTGCTGGCGCACCTCAACGGGCGCCTGCTGCCGCTGGGCTGGCTGCGCGTGCTGCGCCAGCGCCGCCACATCGATGAGATTCGCGTGTTCGCGCTGGGCGTCAAGCGCGAGTACCGCCACACCGGCACCGCGGCCGCCTTCTACGCCGAACACTGGCGCGAGTGCCTGCGCCGCCCGATCGTGCGCGCCGAGACCGGCTGGATCCTCGAGGTCAACGAGCCGATGAACCGCGCGATGGAGGCGCTGGGGGGCGACATCGTCAAGCGCTACCGCATCTTCGAACGGCCGCTCGCCCCCTCGCCGGCCGCGCCCGCACATTGATCGCGGTGGCCACGCGCGTGCGCCACGCGGGGTCTGCGCCGGAGCGTGGCGAGCGGGGGCACGAGCGCCTGACCGCGCTCTCCCGCGGCGCCGGCTGCGGCTGCAAGCTGCCCGCCGCCGAGCTGTTGCCGATCGTGCGGGCGCTCGAGGTGCCCGCGGATGAGCGCCTGCTGGTGGGCTCCTCCAGTGGCGACGACGCTGCGGTGGTGCTGCTCACGGAGGAGCTGGCGCTGGTGCACACGATCGACTTCTTCACGCCCGTGGTCGACGAGCCCTGCGACTTCGGGCGCATCGCGGCGGCCAACGCGCTGTCGGACATTTACGCGATGGGCGCGCGGCCGCTGACGGCGCTGAACGTGGTGGCGTTCCCGCTGGAGCGCCTGGGGGGCGATGTGCTGCGCGAGGTGTTGCGGGGCGGCGCCGAGGTGGTGGCGCGAGCCGGCGCGCTGCTGGCGGGGGGTCACTCGATCGAGGACCCCGAGCCCAAGTACGGGCTGGCGGTCACCGGCGTGGCCGATCCGCGGCGCATCGTCACCAACGCGGGCGGGCGCGAGGGCGACGCGCTGGTGCTGACCAAGCCACTGGGCAGCGGGGCGGTGGTGGCCGCGCGCAAGCGCGGCCGCTGTGGGGAGGAGCTCCTGGGGGCGGCGATCGCCACGATGACCGAGCTGAACGACCGCGCCGCGGCCGCCGCGGAGCAGGCCGGCGCGCACGCGATGACCGATGTGACCGGCTACGGGCTGGTCGGTCACCTCCACCACCTCTGCCGCGAGAGCGGGCTGGCGGCGGAGCTCGACGCGCGCGCCGTGCCGTCGCTGCCGGGTGCGCAGGCGCTGCTCGAGGGGGAGGAGGGGGACGAGGTGGTGATCGCGGTATCGGGGGGCACGCGCCGCAACGCCGCCTGGGCCGCCGGTTTCTGCTCCTTCGCCGACAGCGTGCCCCGCTGGCGACGGCGGCTGCTGTGCGATGCCACCACCTCCGGGGGGCTGCTGGTGGCGGTCGAGCCGCGCGCGGCGCCGCGCGTGCCGGGTACCGTGGTGGGACGGTTGCGCGCGGGTGCGCCCGGCACGATCTCGGTGCGCTGAGCATGCGCGGCCCGCGTCGGCGCCAACGTACTGGAGCGGCCCGGGGCCGGTGCCCCGCGCGGCCTTCAAAGCCGTCGGCGGCGCAGCGCATGCGCCGGGAAGGTTCGACTCCTTCGCCGCTCCGCTCCGTGACGTGCAGATGAACCCCGACACCCCGCACCAGCCGCTCACGTTGGGCAGCGCCGGCCACGTGGACCACGGCAAGACCGCGCTGGTGGGAGCGCTCACGGGGGTGGACACCGACCGCCTGCCGGAGGAGCGGGCGCGCAAACTGACGATCACGCTGGGCTATGCGCCGCTGGAGCTGCCGTCGGGCCGGCGGCTGTCGCTCGTCGACGTGCCCGGGCACGAGCGGTTCGTGCGCACGATGGTGGCCGGCGCGACCGGTGTCGACGCCCACCTGATGGCGATCGCCGCCGACGACGGCGTGATGCCCCAGACGCGCGAGCACGCGCGGGTGCTGGCGGCGCTCGGCGTGCACGATGGGGTGATCGCGATCACCAAGTGCGACCTGGCCTCGCCGGCGCGCGCGATCTCCCAGGCGCGGGAGCTGCTGGGAGGCCTCGAGATCGTCGCGTGCTCGGTGCGCACGGGGGCGGGCGTCGAGGAGCTG
>WQXW01000274.1 GCA_009781575.1 Solirubrobacterales bacterium | reverse complement strand
GCGCTGATGGAGCGCTACCTGGAAGGCGACGAGATCTCCCACGAGGAGATCGTGGGAGCGCTCAAGGAGGGAACCAACCACGGCAAGATCTTCCCCGTCGTGTGTGGCGTGGCGACCGGCAATCTCGGCACGACGCGCCTGCTCGACGCGATCGTCGAGGACCTGCCGTCGCCCGTCAAGCACGGCGTCCTGCGGGTGGGAGAGCTCGAGCTGCAGCCCGATCCCGACGCGGAGCTGTTCGCGTACGTGTTCAAGACGCGCGCCGATCCGTTCGCGGGCCGGATCAACCTCTTCCGCGTCTACCAGGGCACCGTGCGACGCGACAGCCAGGTGCACAACGGCCGCGCGCACGCCAGGGAGCGCATCGGCCAGCTGCTGCAGTTCGCCGGGCGCGAGGTGGCGCACGTGGACGAGTTCGGCGCGGGCGAGCTGGGGGCGGTGGCCAAGCTCAAGGAGACCCGCGCCGGCGACTGGCTCTCCACCGGCGACACGCAGGCGCAGGTGCAGATGCCGGGGCTGGGCCTGCCGGACCCCGTGATGGCCTTCGCGGTGGAGGGGCGCAGCGCGGGCGATGAGGAGAAGGTGCTCACCTCGCTGCGCCGCCTGCAGGAGGAGGACCCGGTGATCGACCTGCACCGCGACCCCCAGACCGGCGAGCAGATCGTGGCGGGCCTCTCGCAGGTGCACGTCGAAGTGCTGGTCGACCGCCTGCGGCGGCGCTTCGGCGTGGAGGTCACGCTGGCGCCCCCGCGCGTGCCCTACCAGGAGACGATCCGCCACTCCGCCAAGGCGCACGGGCGTCACAAGAAGCAGTCCGGCGGCAGGGGCCAGTTCGGCGATTGCCACATCGAGATCGAGCCGCTGCCGCGCGGCTCGGGCTTCGAGTTCGTCGACAGGATCAAGGGCGGCGTGATCCCCAACTCGTTCATCCCCGCGGTGCAGAAGGGCGTGCAGGAGGCGATGCAGGCCGGGGTGGTCGCTGGATACCCGGTCAAGGACGTGCGCGTGACGCTGTTCGACGGCTCCTACCACACGGTGGACTCCTCGGAGATCGCCTTCAAGCTCGCCGGCTCGCACGCGATGAGGCAGGCCATGCAGGAGGCCGATCCGGTGCTGCTGGAGCCGATCATGCTGGTCACGGTGTCGGTGCCCGAGGAGCACGTGGGCGACGTGATCGGCGATCTCAACAGCCGCCGCGGCCGCCCCCAGGGCATGGAGCCGGTGGGCACGATGACCGAGCTCGAGGCCGAAGTGCCGATGGCCGAGATGCTGAGCTACGCGCCCGACCTGCGCTCGATCACCGGCGGGCAGGGCGAGTACACGATGCAGTTCGAGCGCTACGAAGAGGTGCCCGCGCACCTGGCCCAGCGGGTCGTGGAGCAGGCCGGCGCCGAGCACGCCGCCACGCACGCCTGAGCGCCAATCGGGCGGCCCCCCGGCCGCGCGGTGCGGCGCGTCGTCGCCGAGCCCACTACCCTGGAGTGCTTCATGGCGACCCGCTCGATCGTCACATCTCAACCGTACGCCGCCTGCGACGTCTGCGGGCGGCGGCTGCTCCGGGGCGAGAACCCCCACGGCTTCCTGGACTCGGGCGAGCCCCGCACGGTGTGCGAGCTGTGCATCCCCCGCGCCACCCAGGAGGGCTGGTTGCGCGCGTCGGAGGCGCGCGCGAGGAGCGCCGGCCCCCCGCAATCCAGCGGCGCGCGCACGCTGCTGAGCCGCCTGCGCGGCCGCCGCGAAGGGCACCCGCGCGCCGCGTCGCGCGCGCGCCCCGGCGCGGAGCGCGCGCCGCGTCCCGTGTCCTGGTTGGAGCACCAGTCGCCCGAGCCGCAGGACGCGGCGGAGGCGACCGCGTCGGAGCAGGCCTTCTCGGCGGAGATCCACTCTGGGGAGCGCGCCGCGGGGGAGATTCCCGCGGCGGCGACCCATTCGGAGGAGATTCATTCGGCGCCGACACCTTGGGAGGAGGCCTCCCCGGAGAGCGCGTCCCCGGATGAAACCTCCCCCGCGGAAGCGTCCCTCGAGCAGCCCTCGGCGGAGGGCGCCACTCCCCAGGAAGGCGAGCCACAGGCGCCGCAGGCGCCCGGCGCGGGCGGGCCGGCGGCCGCGCCGGTGCGCGCGCAGCGGACTGTGGTGGAGCCCGACGCGGCCACGCGCGCGCTGGAGCTGTTCAACGCATCCGAGTATCCGCGGCGGATCGCCGGCATCGCGCGCGCGCTCGGGGAACCGAGCGTGGTCGTGCGCCCCGCGCCGGGCCTGCCGGGAAGGATCTCGATCGTGGTGGCGTGGGAGCTCTGCTGGTATCGCTACCTCGTGGACACCGGCGCGGAGAGCGGGGGCACCACGACCGCGGCGCAGGGGATGGAGGTCGTCGAGCTGGACGAGGCGGACCGCCTGGCCAACGCGGTGGCCGGCGAGGGCGGCGAGCTGGCGCTCGTGCGATAGCGCGCCGCGCGGTGACGCCGTGAAGGTGATCGTGCACGTGGACGGAGGCGCGCGTGGCAACCCTGGGCCGGCGGCAGCTGCCTGCGTCATCCATGCGCCCGACGGGCGCCTGCTCGAGCAGCGCTCGGAGCTGTTGGGCAGGGCGACCAACAACGTGGCCGAGTACCGCGCGCTTCTGCTCGGCCTGGCGCGCGCCGCCGCGCTGGGCGCCACCGAGGTCGAGGCGATCAACGACTCCGAGCTCATCGCCAAGCAGATCCAGGGGATCTACAAGGTCAAGCACGCGGCCATGAGGCCGCTGTACCTCCAGGCGCGCGCGGCGCTCGGCAACTTCGATCGCTGGTCGATCCGCACTGTGCCGAGGGCCCAGAACGCCGAGGCCGACGCGCTCGTCAACGCGGCGCTGGACGGTGCGCAGGTCCCCGACGGTGCGCAGGTCCCCGACGGTGCGCAGGTCCCCGACGGTGCGCAGGTCCCCGGCGGTGCGTAGGTCCCCGGCGGCGGGGACCGCGGAATGCGAGGTGCCGGTCGAGCAGCGGCCGTTGCGTTTTTTGTTTTAAAGATTGGTTCCGCGCGGAACGAATCCTCAAAACAAATCCCCCAACGGCGCCTCCGACAGGTGTGTTCGAGGCGGCGCCAGATCGCGGTGTTGTGTGCGATCTCGCACATGGTGCGCACGCTCGACCCACGCCGCCACGGTACGCTCGGCCGATGCTCAGCCCCCGCAACCGCGAGCTGCTCGGCCTGATCCCCGCCGCGCTGCTGGTCACAGGCGGGTTCACCGCGATCTTCATCCAGCAGCAGAGCGCCTCGCCGCGGGCGAGCACCAACATCACGCTCAACCACGCCTCGAGCGTGTCGCTGACATACGGCCTGATCTTCCTCGGGCTGTGCGTGGCCGCGCACGTGGTGATCCGCGTGGCGCTGCCGCACGCCGACCCCTACCTATTTCCGCTGGCCGCGGTGCTGGCGAGTGTGGGGATCGTAATGGTGTATCGCATCGAACCGACGCTCGCGCGCCAGCAGGCGC
>WQXW01000273.1 GCA_009781575.1 Solirubrobacterales bacterium | reverse complement strand
CCGGACGCGCCGGACACGGCGGCCGTGCCCGCCTCGCTTGACATAGAGCTCATGCACACCTCCTGGAACGCGGTCGCCGGTCTCTGCAGCCTATACACGGATGTTGTAGGTGTCAACCACGACGACAAAAGGCGTGACCGTGTCCAGCGGAGACGTCGAGGGATGCGTGATTGTCCGCGAGCACTCTTCGGGGTGGCACAGATGTGGCGCTCCCAGCGGTGGCCCAAAGTGGACGGGATGACCATCTCCTCACCGAGGCGCGTTCTGATCGTGGGCGGGGGAGTCGCCGCGCTGGAGACCCTGCTCGCGTTGCGCGCGCTCGCAGGCGACACGGTGTCGGTCACGATGGTGGCGCCCAACGAGCGCTTCTGCCTGCGCACCGCGCTCTGCCGGGAGCCGTCCGCCGAGGAGCCGTCCGCCGAGGACCCGCCGGCGAGCTGCGATTTGCGCGCCTGCGCCGAGCAGCTGGGCGCCGATTTCCGGCGCGACACCCTCCACGCGGTGGCCGGACACCAGCACCGCGTGCGGCTCGCCTCGTTTGCGACGCTCGACTACGACTTCCTCGTGCTCGGGCTCGGCGCGCGCGCGCACAGCGCGGTGCCGGGAGCGCTCGTGTTCCGCGACCAGCGCGACGCCGGCCACGTGTGGCGCATCCTCCACGAGCTGGAACGCGAGGAGATCCGGCGGGTCGTGTTCGCGGTGCCCTCCGGCTGCGCGTGGCCGCTGCCGGTGTTCGAGCTGGCGCTGATGACCGCGCGCCACGCCGAGCGCCACGCGGTGCCGGCCGACACGACCGTGGTCAGCCCCTCGCCCGAGCCACTGGACCTGCTGGGACACGAGGCCGCGAGGGAGGTTCGCCACGTGCTCGCCACGCACGGCGTGCGGTTCGAGGGCAGCTCGGTCCCGGCCGCGGTGCGCCGCGATCACGCGCTCACGCTCCACTTCGGCGGCGCGATCGCCGCCGATCGAGTGGTCACAGTTCCCCAGCTGCGCGGACAGCGGATCACGGGCCTGCACGGCGCGTGGTGGGGCTTCGTGCCGGTCGACCGGCTGGGCCGCGTGGAGGGCATGGACGACGTTTACGCCGCCGGCGACATGATCGCGTTCCCCATCAAGCACGGCGGCCTCGCCGCCCAGCAGGCCGACCTGATCGCTCAGGCCATCGCCCACCGCGCCGGCGCGCGCGTGCCGGAGCCGAATCCACAGGTGCGCGTCCTCCACACGCAGCTGCGCGGCGCCGAGCACCCGATCGCGCTGCGCGCGCTCCTCGACGACCACGGCAACCCCGCCACCGGTCCGGGCCCCGAACGGATGCCCCGCGGGGCATCCCAGGCCGGCTTCCAGAGCGCTCCCGAAGGGCTCTCGCCCCACCTCGCCGGCAACGCACTCGGCCGATTCACGACCCCATTTCTGCAAAAGGTCGTGAGTTATTCCGCCGAGCGGTGTCTCGTTCAGTAGGCAGATCATCTGCTCACCCGCGATCCCGCCTGGTTCCCCCTCCGCGGCGGGCGCGGGAGTCACCGCTCCATCCCACCCCCCCTTTGAGGTTGGAGCAGAGAGCAGGTAGGGGTGGGGCGGTCCTCCCACGGGAGGGCCGCCCCGCAGCCGTTCCCGGGCCCAATGCCGCATGAGGTGAGGGGGGCGAGGCGAGGGCTGGAGGCGGCTGGAGGCCAGCGTGAGCTAACGCCGTGGGGCGTGTCTCACGGCTAGAGCGGTCCGCCCGTTTCCCGAGCCGGGGGGTTGGGGCAGCGTTGGGATGCAACGCTGCCATGGGGCAGCGTTGCCATTGCCCGGTCCGGTGGGCTCGACCTGCGCGGCTGCCATGAGTCCCAGGATCTCAACACGCCTGCTCGCCACTCAGTCCGATGAGCGGCTGGTGGCATTGGTGCGCGAGGGCCACGAGCGCGCGTTCGAGGCGCTGGTGCACCGGTACCGCAGGCCCCTGCTCCACTACACCCGCAGGATGGTGGTGTCCGAGGCGCGCGCCGAGGACGTGCTCCAGCAGACACTGATGCGCGCGTGGCTGGCGCTGCGCAACGGCACCGAGGTGCGCGACCTGAAGCCCTGGCTCTACCGCATCGCGCACAACACCGCGATCAACGCGATCCGCAACCCCGCCGCCGAACACCGCACGCTCAACGAGGCCGCCCAGCAGGCCGCCGAGGAGCGCGGCGCGCTGGCGCAGGCCAGCGAGCGCTCCATCGATCAGGTGCTCGCCGCGCGCGACGCGCTCGCCGGCATGGCCGCGCTGCCGCCGATGCAACGCGAGGTGATGGTGCGCACCGCCGTGGGCGGCCACAGCCACGAGGAGGTCGCCAGCGCGCTGGGCATAACCGACGGCGCGGTGCGCGGACTGCTCTACCGCGCGCGCGCCACCCTGCGCAGCGCGGTCACCGCGGTCACCCCTCCTCCGCTGATCGGGTGGCTGGTCAACGAAGCCACCAACGCCGGATTGAGCTGCGAACGCGTCGCCGAACTCGCCTCGGGGGGCAGCGGTCCCGAGATCGGCGAAACGCTGATGCGGGGCGGCGCCGTGATGGCCGCCGCCGGCGCCGTGGTGGCCGGCGCCAGCCTGACCCCCCGCGCCCATCGAGCCTCCCCACACCGGCCCGCCGCGATCGCCTCGCTCGCGCGGCCCCACCACCCCGGCGTCCCCCACCTCGAGGCCGGCCTCGCCGGCACGCCCGGCCTGACGGGCGATCGACCGCGCACCCCGGCCCCCGCGGGCCGCGCCGCGCACCGGCGCACAGCCCACCGCCACCCCGCCGGCGAGCGGTTGGCGCATCACCCGCTCCCGGCCCCCAGCGTGGTCGCACCTCCCGGCGGGGCCGGCCACCCTCGCCACCGAGAGCCCGCCGTTCGGCGCGTGCCGCCCGCACGCCCAGTGCTCACCGGCAGCTCACACGCGGTGCCCCAGATACCGGCGCCGCCGCCCAGCATCCCCGCGCGCCCGCCCACCGTCGGCTCGCCGCCCGCGGCGAAAGCGATGCCGGCTCGCGAACCCCGAATCGCACCGCCCAGCGCCGACATCCAGACCGGCGGGCACGCGATCGCGAGCTCCGGCACCGCCACCCGGAGCCCCTCCGCGCGGCGCGCCAACACGAGCACCGGCAGCCCCACACACCCCGCCACCGGAACCCCGGGCTCCCAGCAGCCGCGGTCCGCCACCTCCGGGAGCGCCGACCAACCGCAGCGTGGTGGTGGCGCGCCGCAGTTCGGCGGCCAACGGCAGGGCGGGGGCGGCGGTTCGCAGTTCGGCGGCCAAGCCGGGGGCGGCGGCGGGACTTCGCAGTTCGGCGGCCAACAGCAGGGCGGCGGCGGGACTTCGCCCCAGTTCAGCGGTCAACCGGGAGGCGGCGGCGGGACTTCGCCCCAGTTCAGCGGTCAACCGGGCGGCGGCGGCGGGACTTCGCAGTTCGGCGGCCAACGGCAGGGCGGTGGCGGCGGTTCGCAGTTCGGCGGCCAACGGCAGGGCGGTGGCGGCGGTTCGCAGTTCGGGGGTCAAGCGGGGG
>WQXW01000272.1 GCA_009781575.1 Solirubrobacterales bacterium | reverse complement strand
TGGGGTCGTCTGCAGCGGTGCCGGTCCTTCGGCAGCGTCCGTTGCGTGTTTTGTTTTAAGGATCGGTTCCGCGCGGAACGAATCCTCTTTTTGAATCCCCCAACGGCGGCTCAGACAGGTGTGTTCGCGGCCGCGCGTGCGCTGGCGCAGGGCTTGCCGCCCGCTGCGGGGCACTGGCCCTCGATACTCTCCGCGGGGTGATTGCGATGAGCCCCGACCGCACCCGCCGCCGGCCCGACCGCAACCTGGCGCTCGAGCTGGTGCGCGTCACGGAGGCCGCCGCGATGGCGGCCGCGCCGCTGGTGGGGCGGGGCGAGAAGGAGGAGGCCGACCAGGCGGCGGTGGACGGCATGCGTTTCATGCTCCAGTCGGTGCAGATGGACGGTGTGGTGGTGATCGGCGAGGGCGAGAAGGACGAGGCGCCGATGCTGTACAACGGCGAGCACATCGGCGACGGCTCACCGCCGGAGGTCGACATCGCGGTCGATCCGCTGGAGGGCACCGCGCTGGCCGCCCACGGGATGCCGAGCGCGCTGTCGGTGATCGCGCTCTCCTCGCGCGGCACGATGTTCGACCCCGGTCCCTGCGTCTACATGGAGAAGATGGCCGGCTCGCCGGAGATCGTGGACCTGCTCGATCTCGACCGCCCGCTGGGGGACACGGTGGAGCTGATCGCCGAGCGCAAGCGCTCGAGTGTGAACGACGTGATGGTGGTCGTGCTCGACCGCCCGCGCCACCGCGACGGCATCGCCGCGATCCGCGCCGCGGGCGCGCGGGTGAGGCTGATTCCCCACGGCGACGTGTCGGCGGCGCTCCTGGCGGTGACCGAGCGCTCGCCGGTGGACCTGCTGTGGGGCATCGGCGGCACGCCCGAGGGCGTGATCTCGGCCGCCGCGATCAAGTGCCTCGGCGGGCAGCTGCTGGGCCGCCTGTGGCCGCGCGACGAGCAGGAGCGGCGCGCCACGCTCGAGGCCGGCTACGAGGTCGAGCGCGTGCTCGACCGCGACGATCTGGTGGCCGGCGACGACATCTTCTTCTCCGCCACCGGGGTCACCGACGGCGACGTGCTCGAGGGCGTGCGCTACCCGCACGCCGGCGGCGCGTCCACCGAATCGCTGGTCATGCGCGCGCGCTCCGGCACCGTGCGCCGCATCAGCGCACGCCACGACCGCGAGAAGCTGCGCGCGGTGGTCGGCAACTCGGGCTCCGCCTGATCGGCGCGTCACAGCGCCCGCGGGCGCGCGTGGCCGGCGAAGCGCCCCACCTTGGAGGGCGCGAGGTCGAGCCGCGCCAGCGAGCGCACGAACGCGCGCGTGAGGATCACGTGCACGCGCGACTGCGTGGCGTCGTAGAGCCTCCGACTCAGGCGCGT
Source organism: Solirubrobacterales bacterium (assembly GCA_009781575.1). GTDB lineage: Bacteria > Actinomycetota > Thermoleophilia > Solirubrobacterales > Solirubrobacteraceae > Palsa-744. The sequence continues at coordinate 2,140 of WQXW01000272.1, read as the reverse complement.
GGCGATCGCGGGGTAGAAGTTGGCGACCTCCACCTCGATGTGCACACACGCCGCGCCGGGGCGCTCGGTGGGGCGGCGGTGGAGCTCGATCTGCAGGTACCCGTTGCCGCGGCCCGACCTCGCCACCAGCAGGCCGCGCTCGATGCGCCAGCGCACGAGGCCGCGGCCCCCGTCGAGCTCGTATTCGGGCGCGCGGAAGGTGAGCAGCTTCAGGGGCGGCGCCAGCAGCACCACCGCGCGCTCGCGGGGGGCGTAGTGCACGTGCACCACGCCCAGGGTGGCCTTCGCCAGGAAGCGCCAGTAGGAGCGCGCGAGCCGCTCCAGGTGCATGGGCGTCCAGATCTCCGCCAGACGCTCCCGCGCGACCACCAGATCGGCGGCCTGCACGGAGCGCACCGCGCCGGTCGAGGGATCTGTGGTGGTCGAGTCGCCCACCGGGGTCATCTCCCCCGGCGACCCACGTGCCAGGCGGGCGCGCGCCGTCAACGCCAGCCCCGCCAGCGCGACGGGCGCCGCGACGACCACCAGCGCGATCGAGATGCCACTCATCCTCGCGCCAGGCTACTCGCGTTCGCGCGCCCGCCCGCGAGTGGCCGAGTTGTTGGCGGCCGCTACGAGACCGCGCCGCCGGTCAACCGCGCCAGACCGGACTCGCTGGGCTGCGCGCTCGGCTGTGGCGCGAGGCCCAACCCGCTGGACTGCGGAGCGACGCCGAGCCCGGGGGGCGGCGATTCGGGCGTGCCCAGCAGGGGTGTGTTGGCCGCTCGCCCGACGATCTGGGCGTGGATGCGCACGGTTTCCTTGATCCCCAGCGAGCGGGCCGCGCCGGCTGTCAGGTCCCACTTGGCGCCCCGGCGCCCGTAGGGGCCACGGTCGACCACCGGGACGGTCAGGTTGCGCCCGGCATAGCTCACCTCCACCAGCGTTCCACAGGGGAGCGAGCGATGAGCCACGCCCACCAGCGCGCGCGTGAGCAGCTGCCCGCACGCGGTGCGGTGCCCGAAGAAGCCGGGCCCGAAATAGGTGGCGATTGCGGAGGTTCCGAGCCCGATCGAGGCCGGGTCGGTCGGCTGGGCTGCCGGTGCGGGTGCCGGCACGGCTGCCGGTGCCGGTGCCGGTGCCGGTGCCGCCGGGTTGAACTGGGTGCCGCCCGCGGCGGCGAGCGCGCCCGTGGGCACCACGGCAAACGCCCCGCACGCGAACGCGGCGGCGAGCAGGCTCTTGCTGGAGTGGACGGTGCGCATCGTTTCGACCACGCCTACGGGGTGAGCTGACGGGCTCGCGCAAACAACAGATGTCGTGTGCGCTACGGCCAAGAGCGGCCGATTCGCCCCCGCGGCCGCTTTGACGGCCGCAATGGGTCCCCCGCCCTCCGCGACACCGGGGTCGTGGAGGTTCGGCGTGCGCGCGAGTATACAGGCGGCCACCGGGCGAGTGGCCGCCTCGTGCGCCTCGTGCGCCCCGCGCGCCCCGCGCGCCCCGCTCGCCCGGGGAGGCCCGCGCGTTTCAGCGCTCGTCGTCGGGGTGGATCGCGCGCAGCACGCGCCCCACGGCCGTCAGGCCGGTCCTGGCGAGCTCGGTGGCGACCTCGACCAGCGCGGCGGCGAGCTCGAGGCCCCCGGGCGGCGACACCGAGGTGCCGCTCGCCGGGATCTCCTCGCTCGCGTACCCCTGCGCCGGCGCCGGCTCGGCGGGCGGCTCACTGTGGGGAGCGGCCGGCTCGGGGCGCGGCGCCGCCGGGCGCCGGCGCGTGGCGGCGGGCGCGTCCTTGGAGGAGGAGCCTCGAGCCCGCGCGCGCGCGGCGGAGCGCTTGGCCGGGCTCGGCGCGCCACCGTTCGCGGGGATGCGCGCGCGCGCCGTGCCCCGCCTCGGGCTCGCACGCTGGGGGCGCGTGCGGGGCAGCGCGCCCAGCACGTCGGCGCCCTGCGCGTCCGCGTCCCCCACCTCTCGCTCCCCGACGTGCTGCCCGACGTGCTCCCCGCCGGGCTCGCCGCTCCGCTCACCGCCGGGCTCCCCGCCGCGCTCGATGTCGCGGCCGCCGCCGCGCTCCGGCGCCGGGGGACCGGCGGGCTCGGGAGCCCGATCGCTGGGGTGCGCTCGATCCATGCCGTCCCAATCATCGCGTATATCTCGGCTCGTG
>WQXW01000271.1 GCA_009781575.1 Solirubrobacterales bacterium | reverse complement strand
GCGCTCAGATGAGCACTGACCCATGAACGCCGACCCGCGACTGCTGAGAGCAGCGCCGGCGACGCGCGTCTTCATCGCACTCTCCGTCGCGCTGGGCACGATCACGGCGCTGCTTCTGATCGCCCAGGCGTGGCTGCTCGCCGATGTCGTGAGCGGCGCGTTCGTCGGCGGCGAGGGAATTGCGCGGCTGTCCGGTGCGCTGACGGCGCTGCTGGGCGTGGTCCTCGCGCGCGCCGCGGTCGCGTGGGCGGCGCAACTCGCCGCGAGCCGCTCGTCAACCCGCGCGAAGTCTCAGCTGCGCGCGGCGCTGCTCAGGCGCACCGCGGAGATCGGGCTCGACGGGCTGACAGTGGGACGCACAGCCGAGCTCGAGACGCTCGCCACGCGCGGGATCGACGCGCTCGACGGTTATTTTGCGCTCTACCTTCCGCAGCTGTGCCTCGCTGTGATCGTTCCCGCCGCGCTGCTCGTGGTGGTCGCTGCGCGCGACTGGGTCGCCGGGGCGATCATCGCCGGCACACTCCCGCTGATCCCTCTGTTCATGGCGCTCGTGGGAGCCGCCACACGGCAGCGCATGGACGAGCAGTTCCGCACGCTGCAACGGCTGTCGGGCCATTTTCTGGACGTGGTCACGGGACTGCCGACGCTGAAGGTGTTCGGGCGCGCCAAGGCGCAGATCTCCGCGGTGGGCGAGATCACCAACCGCTACCGGCGCACCGCGATGGCGACCCTGCGCATCTCGTTCCTGTCTTCACTGATTCTCGAGCTCGTGGCGACGATCTCGGTGGCGCTGGTCGCGGTCGCGATCGGTCTGCAGCTGATGGGCGGGGAGGTTGACCTGCGGACCGCGCTCTTCGTGCTGGTGCTCGCGCCCGAGGCGTACCTGCCGCTGCGGCAGCTGGGTGCCAACTACCACGCCAGCGCCGAGGGCATGGCCGCCGCGCAGCAGGTGTTCGCGCTGCTCGACCGCCCGCGGCGCGTGCCTGCACGGCGCACGGCGATACCCAACCCGGCGGCGAGTGAGCTGGTACTCGAGGGCGTCACGGTCACCCGCCCCGGGCGTGCGCGCCCCGTGCTCGAGGAGCTCTGGCTGACCGTCGAGCCCGGGGAGATCGTGGCGGTGACCGGTCCCAGCGGCTGTGGGAAGTCCACGCTGGTGGGCGTGCTGCTGGGACTGATCTCGCCGAGCGCCGGATGTGTGCGGGTCGGAGACGCGCCGCTCGCCGAGCTCGACCTCGCGGCGTGGCATCGCCAGCTCGCGTGGGTGCCCCAGCGTCCGCACCTGTTCGCCTCCACGATCGCCGACAACGTGCGCGTGGGACGCCCGCGCGTTTCGCGCGCGGAGATCCGGAACGCCCTCGCCGCGGCCGGACTCAGCGATGCGGTGGGACGCGATCCGGCCGGGCTCGACCGCGTGCTCGGCGAGCGCGGCGCCGGTCTGTCGGCCGGTGAGCGCCAGCGGGTCGCGCTGGCGCGCGCGTTTTTGCGCGACGCTCCGCTGCTGCTGCTCGACGAGCCGACCGCGAACCTCGACGGCGCCACCGAGGCGCTGGTGCTCGAGGCGGTGCGCGCGCTGCTGAGCGGCCGCACCGCGGTGGTTGTCACGCACCGGCCGGCCGTGGTCGCACTGGCCGATCGCGCGCTCTCGCTGGGCGCGGCCGCGGTGGCGGCGTAGCGCGATGGCCGCGCGCCGCTCTCCCCCCGCACGCCGCTCCGCCCCCGCACGCCGCTCGCCCCCCGCACGCCGCTCCGCCCCCGCGCGCCGCTCGCCCCCCGCACGCCGCTCCGCCCCCGCGCGCCGCTCGCCCCCGGCGCGCCGGCCCTCCCCACGCCGGCGCACTCGCCGTCCCCGCGAAGCGCCACTCGCACGTACGCTGGAGCTCGCGCGCCCCGCCGGCGCGCGCCTGGGGTTGGCGACCCTGCTTGGGGCGGGCGCGGCCGCCGCCGCGATCGGCCTGATCGGGACCGCGGCGTGGCTGATCTCGCGCGCGTCGCAGCGCCCGCCGGAGTCGGCGCTGGCGGTGGCGATCGTGGGCGTGCAGTTCTTCGGCCTCTCCCGGGGGCTGTTGCGATATGGGGAACGGCTGGAGGGTCACGACGCGGCATTCCGCGTGCTGGCAAGCCTGCGCGTGAGCGTGTACCGGCGCCTGGAGGCGCTGGCACCCGCCGGCCTGCCCGCTTTTCGCAGCGGGGACCTGCTCGCGCGGTTGGTACACGATGTGGACTCGATGCAGGAGCTCTTGCTGCGCGTGATCCCGCCCTTCGCGATCGCCGCGCTCACGGGCGCGGCGACGGTCACGATCGTGTGGTTGATCCTGCCGAGCGCGGGACTGATTCTGCTGGGCGCGCTGCTGCTGGCCGCGACGTTCGTGCCGTGGCTCACCGGGCGCACCGCCCGTGCGAGGGAGGCCCAGCAGGCGGCGGCGCGCGGCGCGCTCAGCACGTCGGTCGTCGATCTCCTCCAGGGACTGCCGGAGCTAGTGGTGAACGGCTCGCTCGATGAGCAGCTGGCGCGCGCGTCGGCTGCCGACGCGCAGCTGAGGCGAGTGTCGCTGGCGAGCGCACGCACCGCCGGGACCGGCCAGGGACTCACCACATTGCTGTGTGGTCTGGCAATGTGGGGCGCGCTGCTGGTGGGGGTCTCGGCGGTGCGATCGGGGACGACAGCGGGGGTGCTGTTGGCGGTGCTGGCGCTGATCCCGCTGGCGGCGTCGGAGCTGGTGGGCGGCCTGCCGGCGGCCACCCAGACGCTGCAACGCGTGCGCCGCTCCGCGGCGCGCGTGTTCGAGGTGTGCGACACACCTGCACCGATGCTCCGCCCCGCCGTGGACGCTCCGCTGCCACCCGCTCGGCTGCCACCAGCGCCCCACGAACTGCACGTGCGCGGGCTGCGCGTCGCGCGCCCCCCCGCAGACACACTCGTGCTGGACGGAATCGACCTGGTGCTCGCGCCGGGTGCGAGGATCGCGATCGTGGGAGCGAGCGGTGCGGGCAAGACCACGCTCGCCGAAGCGCTGCTGCGATTCCTTCCATATCAGCACGGCTCGATCGCGCTGGGCGGCGTCGAGATCGACACACTGGACCCCGACGAGTATCGCAAGGTCGTGGGGCTGGTCGCCCAGGACGCGCACATCTTCGACACCACGATCGAGCAGAACCTGCGCATGGCGCGCCGCGATGCCACCGACGAGCATCTTCGCCGGGCGTTGCACCGCGCCGGATTGCTCGACTGGGTGGATGGCCTGCCGCGGGGGCTGGCAACCGACGTGGGCGAGGCCGGCCAATGGTTCTCGGGCGGCGAGCGACAGCGGCTGGCGGTGGCGCGCGCCTTCCTGGCGGAATTCCCGGTGCTGATCCTCGACGAGCCCGCCGAGCATCTCGACATCGAGACGGCTGACAGTATCCTGGCCGATCTGCTCGGGGGAGCCGATGCGGCCGATGCGGCCGCGATGATGCTCATCACGCACCGGCTGAATGGTCTCGAGGCGGCCGACGAAGTGATCCTGATGGATCGGGGGCGCGTGCTCGAACGTGGTG
>WQXW01000270.1 GCA_009781575.1 Solirubrobacterales bacterium | reverse complement strand
GCGCCGATGTGCGAGAAGCTGCTCGCCAATCCGCTGGTGGAGGAGTACGAGATACAGCTGCTGGACGGCTCGCCCAGTTGAGCGCGCGCCAACCCGACGAGGCCGAGGGGCGCGGGCGATGAAGTTCGCCGTGCTGCGCTTCCCCGGCTCCTGCGACGAGCTCGACGCGCTCGGCGCGGCGCTCCGTGTGGGGGACGCGGAGCTGGTGTGGCATCGCCAGCGCGACCTGAGGGGCGCCGACGCGATCGTGGTGCCGGGCGGCTTCTCCTACGGCGACTACCTGCGCGCGGGCGCGATCGCGCGCTTCGCGCCCGCGATGGAGGCGGTGATCGCATTCGCCAGCGACGGCGGGCTGGTGCTGGGGATCTGCAACGGCTTTCAGGTGCTGTGCGAGGCGGGGTTGCTGCCCGGCGCGCTGCTGCCCAACGTCAACCTGCGCTTCACCTCGCGCCAAGTGCAGCTGCGCGTGGAGCGCGCCGACACGCCCTTCACCGGCGCCTGCCCGCCCGGCGCGCCGCTGAGCATCCCCGCCAAGCACGCTTGGGGGCGCTACCACGCCGACGAGCCCACGCTGGCCGCGCTCGAGGGGCGGCGCCAGGTGCTGCTGCGCTACGCCCCCGGCCACAACTTCAACGGCTCCGCCAACGACATCGCGGGAGTGTGCAACGCGCGGGGCAACGTGCTCGGGCTGATGCCCCACCCCGAGCACGCGGTGGATGAGCTGAGCGGCTCCACCGACGGCCTGTGCATCTTCGCCTCCATGCGCCTCGCGCTCGAGGGCGCGCATGCCTGAGCGGGCGCCCCGCGGGGGCGTGGCGGTGAGCGCGGGCTCGGCGGGCTCGGCGGGCGACGCGGGCTCGGCGGCCGGCGCGGGCTCGGCGGCCGGCGCGGGCGCGCCGGTGAGCGAGGGCGCGCCGTTGCCAACGCTCGAGGACGCGCTCGCGCTGGGCCTGACGCGCGAGGAGTACGAGCTGGTGTGCGAGAAGCAGGGCCGCGCGCCCAACCGGGTGGAGCTGGCGATGTACTCGCTGCTGTGGAGCGAGCACTGCGCCTACAAGCACTCGCGCGCGCTGTTGCGCACGCTGCCCACCGAGGGCCCGCACGTGCTGATGGGACCCGGTGAGAACGCCGGCGCGGTCGACCTCGGCGGCGGCGTGGCGTGTGCGTTCAAGGTCGAGTCGCACAATCACCCCAGCGCGGTGGAGCCCTTCCAGGGGGCCGCCACCGGCGTGGGCGGCATCCTGCGCGACATCTTCGCGGTCGGCGCGCGCCCGATCGCGGTCCTCGACTCGCTGCGCTTCGGCGAGCCGCTCGCGGCGGGGCCGGCGTGCGCGCGTGCGCGCTACCTGTTGGAGCGCGCGGTGGCCGGGATCGGCCACTACGGCAACTCGATCGGGGTGCCCACTGTGGGCGGCGAGGTGTACTTCGAGGCGCCCTACGAGCACAGCTGCCTGGTCAACGCGATGGCGCTGGGGTTGGCGCCGCGCGAGCGGTTGCAGCGAAGCGCCGCCGCCGGTCCCGGCAACGCGGTGGTGCTGTTCGGCGCGGCCACCGGGCGCGACGGCATCGGCGGCGCCTCGGTGCTGGCTTCCGCGGAGCTGGCGCACGGGGATGACGACGACCGGCGCCCCACCGTCCAGGTGGGCGATCCGTTCGAGGAGAAGAAGCTGCTGGAGTGCTCGCTGGAGTTGCTCGAGCGCGGGCTGCTGCTCTCCCTGCAGGACCTCGGCGCCGCCGGGCTGACCTCGGCGGCCGCCGAGATGGCCGCCAAGGGCGGGGTGGGCATCGAGCTCGACGTCGCGCGCGTGCCCCTGCGAGAGCCCGAGATGGAGCCGTTCGAGATCGTGGTGTCCGAGTCGCAGGAGCGCATGCTCTGCGTGGTGGCGCCCGCGCGGGTGCGCGCCGTGCTCGAGCTGTGCGACAAGTGGGAGGTGGGCGGCGCGGTGATCGGCGAGGTCACCGCCACCGGGCTGGTGCGCGTGACCCACGGCGAGCGCGTGGTGGGCGAGATGCCGGTGCGCGCCCTCGTGGACGAGTGTCCGATCTATGAGCTGCATCCCGCGCGGCCCCGCGCGCCGCTCTACCCCGCGCCGCGCGCCACGCTCGCGCAGGGGGCCTCCCCGAAGGAGACCCTCCTGGCGCTGCTGGCCAGCCCCAACATCGCCTCGCGGCGGCCCCTGTTCGAGCGCTACGACTCGCTGGTGCAGTCGCGCACCGTGCGCCGCCCCGCGCAGGCCGACGCGGCCGTGCTGGCGATCGAGCCGCTGCGCGCGCGCGCGCCGGGGAGCGCGGTGCCCGGCATCGGGGTGTCGATCGATTGCAACGGCCGCCGCGTGGCCGCCGACCCCTACACCGGCACCGTCGCCGCGGTGCTGGAGTGCGCCTCGAACCTCGCCTGTGTGGGCGCCGAGCCGCTGGGGGCCACCAACAACCTCAACTTCGCCAACCCCGAGAAGCCGCACATCGCCTGGCAGCTGAGCGAATCGGTGCGCGCGCTCGGCGACGGCTGCCGCGCGCTGGAGGTGCCGATCGTGAGCGGCAACGTGTCGCTCTACAACGAGAGCCCCGCCGGCCCGATCTACCCCACTCCGGTGATCGGCATGGTGGGGCGCCTGCCCGACGTGGCGCGCGCGGGGCGCCTCGGCTTTGTGCGTCCCGGCCACGCGATCGCGCTGGCCGGTCCGTTCGAGCCCTCGCCGGCCGCCGGCGAGCTGGCCAAGCTGCGCGGCGAGCCACTGCCCGACGCACTGCCCGGGATCGATGTGCGCGCCGTGCGCGCCGCGCAGGAGGCGGTGCGCGCCGGCGTGCGCGCCGGCGCGATCGCCAGCGCCCACGACATCGCCGAGGGCGGCCTGGCCGTGGCGCTCGCCGAGAGCTGCCTGGCGGGTGGGCTCGGCGCGCGCGTGGCGCTCCACCGCCGGGAGGCCCCCTGCGCCGGCGAGCCCGATCACGGTGGGGAGCGCGACCGCGCCGGCGAGGCCGATCGCGGCGGGGAGGCCGATCACGGTGGGGAGGCCGATCACGATGGGGAGGCCGATCACGGTGGGGAGCGCGACCACGGCGGGGAGGCCGATCACGGTGGGGAGCGCGACCACGCCGGCGAGGCCGATCGCGGCGGGGAGGTGGCGCTCTTCGGCGAGGGCGCCGGCGGTTTCGTGGTCAGCGGCGCGCGCGAGGCGCTGCTGGCCCTGGGCGAGCGCACCCCGGTGCGGCTGCTCGGCGAGGTGGGCGGCGAGGCGCTCCACATCGATCTGGAGGGCGGCACGATCGAGGCGACCCTCGCGGAGATGGCCGCCGCGGCGGCCTCCCTGGAGGCGCTCTTCGAATGAGCCGCCCGCCGGCGCGGCCTCGCGTGAGGCGCACGCCAACCGACAGAGCTCCACGTCGTCGGCGCCATGGCTGCTGCTAGCGTGGTGGGCGTGATGCGCGAGGGACCCCGGGACGAGTGTGGGGTGTTCGGGATCTATGCGCCGGGGCATGAGGTGTCGCGCCTCTCCTACTTCGCCCTGTACGCGCTGCAACACCGCGGGCAGGAGTCG
>WQXW01000269.1 GCA_009781575.1 Solirubrobacterales bacterium | reverse complement strand
CTTCGATCGCCGCGTACGGCACCTGAGCGGGATTCGGCGGCAGCAGCGACTCGCCCGCTTCGAGCGCGGGCGCGGGCGCGGGCACGAGCCGCGGCTGCGCGCCGGGGTCGCGCACGACGATGCTCTGACCGGAGAGCAGCACGACTCCGCCGGCCTCTGTCGCCTGCCCGGCGAGCGCGCCATAGGCGCCGGGCCCACCCTTGTCTTCGGGCGTTTGCGGCAGCGGCAGCACCTTCCACGCCGGTGAAGCTTCGGTTCGCTGCAGCAGCGCGTACTGTTCGCTGTAGGGACGGCCGTCGACGATCGCCGGGGCCGAGCCCAGCACGCCGTACGCCCACGTCTCGCCGGGCGCCTCGCCGGGAGAGGCGCCGAACGCGACCACGCGCGTGGCGGGAAGTCCGAGCTGGGGTTGGAAGCGGTCCGCCGCTGTCGGGATCGTTTCAGCCGTCGCGCCCGAGGCCCGCGGCGGCGCGCCGCCCACGCCGCCACCGAGCAGCGCCACCAGGCTCACCACGCCCACGAGCGCGGCGATGGTCGGGAGCGCGCGTCTCACCGACGGCCCTTCGACGGCGGAGCGCGGTGAAAGGTGACGGGGATCTGCGCCGTCAGGGTCCTCTCTGAGGAAGCGCTCAACGCGACGTGCACGATTGCGTACAGCCCGCGCGCGCTGTCGATCTCGGCGCGGTAAGCGGCGCTCGCGCGCAGGGGCACGCTCAGCTCGCTCGGCGCGCCGACGCCCATCGCGGCTGCGGCGACCGCGCGGGTCACCAACCGCGCCCTCGGCCCCGAGCGGGTTCGCCGCGCCCTGGCGCGCGCCGCGTGAGCGGGGTGTGCGGGGTGCGCGCGGTGCACGGGGCGTGGGACCGTGCGCGCGCGTCTGCTCTTGCGGCTGCTCCTCTTGCCGTTGTGCTTCGCGCGCGCGCCGGGCGTGGGCAGTTGCGCGGTGGCGGTCACGCTCAGCCTGCCCGCGCCGGGCGCCCACACGCGCACGAGCACGCTGCCGTCGCGTTGCGCGGCGACCGTGGCATTCAGGCGCCATTCCACCGCGGGTCCCGGTTCGCTCGGCGCGACCCCCACGAGCTGCGGGGCGACGGGGGTTTCGCTGGGGAGCTCTTCGGCGAGATAGACCTGCGAGGTATCGAGCGAGTCGCCGTAGAACAGGTTCCTCGCCATCGAGGCGAACGCGAGCTTGCCGCCGTCGCCGAGCGACAGCAGTCCCGCGTTGTTGGTCGGTTCGGCGCCGTCCCACGTGACGCTCGCGCGCTGCAGCGTGCCGAGCGCGAGGTTGGCCTCATAGATCTGGGCTGTGCGGCTCTGCGCCGTGGGGCTGATCAGCGAGATCCCCGCCGCCAGCACCAGCCGCTCGCGTCCGGTGTCGAATGCGACGCGCGTGCCGTCGGGAGAGAGCGCGACATTGGTGACGGAGCCTTCGCCGGCTGTGCCCAGCACGTCATAGTCGGGTGTCGTGGTGAGCGCGAGCACTTCCGGGGCGATCGAGGAGTCGTCGCTGACGTGCACCACGTACGCGTCGCTCTGCGGCGGGTTGCCGCTGAGCTCCACGCCCGTGAGCGCCGCGAACGGGAAGGCGTTGGCGATCAGCGCGACGGTCTCACCGTCCGCGCTCAGCGCGGGCGCGACGAACGGCAGCCTCGAGCTCGTGTCCACGAACGAGCCGGCGCGCACGACTTCGAAGCCTTCGTTGCGGTTGTAGAACATGTCGAGGCCGGCGCCCGCGAGCAGCCTGCGCGTCACGGCGGAGGGGCCGTCGGCGATCCGCCGCCACAGCGGCTCGGCCTCATAGCCGCCCGCGGCTTCACCCTGGTTGTGCACGGTGCCCTCTTCGATTTCCGCCGCCGCCTGCGGCACCTGCGCGCCCACGTCGCTGCCCAGCCACGCGACGGTGGAGCCGTCGGCGCTGATCGCCGCGGTCGACCCTGTCGTTCCCTGTGGCACAGCGCCTCTGGAGACCTGCTCGCTCGCTTCGGAGGGGAACGCCCCGCCGGCCGGAACGGGAGCGCCCGCGGGAGTGACGGTCACGAGCGTCGTCGTTCCGCTCTGCAGATCGTGCACCGCGACCTGGCTGGGCGGCGTTTCGGCCGGGCATTCATACAACGGCGTGGCGGGCGCGCAGCCGCTCCCGCGCGCGAGGTTCGAGCGGCTCAACACCGTGAAGGCCACGCTGTGACCGTCTTCGCTGAGCGCGACACCGAGCGCGGCCTGCGCGCCCGCGACGGCGAAACCGCTCGGCGGCGCCTGACAGCCCGCGTAGGTGATCCCGATGCCGCCCTGCAGGGCCGATGCGAGCGTATAGGCGCCCGGCGCGCCCGCCGGGAGATCCATGTCGCGCACGTAAACCTCGGGGCAGCCCTGATCGACGGCCGGCTCACCCACGCGCGCGCCGTTTTCCAGCGCGTGTTCGGGCTCCAGGTCCGCGGTCGTGGTGAACGCGACATAGCGCCCGCTCGCGCTGATCGACGGGGCGCTCGCGTCGGGCGCGGCGAGCTCTGCTGCGGGAGCGCCGAGCCCGGGGTCGGAGGAGTCATACGCGCTCGCCACCGGTTCGATCGCGCCGCTCGCCAAATCTCGCCGCCACACCCCGGTGACGCCGGCGAGTGAGCCCTGAAAGGCGACGTAGCGCCCGTCGCGGGAGAGCGCCGGCGCTTCGGCCTGTTCGAACTGCAGCTTTGCGGTGCCCGACATGAGCGTCGCGGGCGTGAAGGTGGCGCGCGCCGAGGCGGCCGGCAACAGCGAGCACAGCGTCGCGACCGCGAGCAGCGCGGGGAGGTGCGCCCGCCTGCTCCGCCACGCGTGGATCCAGACGCGCCGCGTCATCGCACTCTCACACGAATGTGAACGGTGGCCCGGTTTCCGACTTCGTCGCGCACGCGTGCGGTGATCGTGTACAGCCCCGCGCGACGGTAGAGGTGACGGAGATTGGCCCTGCCGGCCGCGTGGCGGCCGTCGCCGAAGGAGATCCGCGTCGCCTGGGCGTCGACGCCGGGGCCCTTCTCGCGCACCGTCACCCGCACCCCTCGGCGGTGGTGGATCAACGCGACGTGCACGGTGGGAGGGTCGGCGGCGATCATCAGCTGCGCCTTGGCGCTCATCGTGCGCTGCCCCACCGGATCGCTCGCGAGCACCTGCACCTCGTGCACACCGTCACCGAGCGCGGTCGAGCTCAGATCGGCGCTCGTGCCGGTCAACCCGCTCAACAGGGAGCGTCCGTCGACGTACACCGAGTAGGTCACGCCCGCCGCCGCGCTGCTCGCGGCTTCCCACTGGACGCGCGCGTCACGGGCGCGCACCCAGCCGTTCGGCGGGGTGAGCGCGAACGGCGCGGGTGGCGCCTGCACGAAATCGCCGACGACCTCCGAGCGTCCCGGGGGGCCCTGCATCCAGCCGAGCAGCGCGTCACCCTCGCCGGAGCCCGCCAGCGACAGGCCGCTCACCGGACCCTCGACGCCCCCGGCGAGCGTGGCGGCCTGATAGGCGCCGTTGGTGTAATCCTCGCGCGCTTCCACGACCGGCAACCCACCGCTGCT
>WQXW01000268.1 GCA_009781575.1 Solirubrobacterales bacterium | reverse complement strand
TGACCGCGTCGGCCGCCGAGATCGTGACCGGCGCGCTGCAGGACCACCACCGCGCGATCGTGGTGGGCACCCACACCTACGGCAAGGGCGTGTTCCAGGAGCTCACCCCCCTGGAAGGCGGCGGCGCGATCAAGCTGACCGTGGGCGAGTACTTCACCCCCAACGGCCACAACCTCGGCGGCGGCGGCGTGCGCCGCGGCGCCGGCATCGCCCCCGACGTGGTGGTCGCCCACGGTGTCGACGGCGCCCAAGGCCTCAACGCCGCGCTCGCGGTGCTGGCCGCGCAGGTGAGGCGCCCCGCATGAGCCCCCCGCGCGGCGGCGCACCCACGCGCGGGTCCTCCACGCGCGTCGTGTGGCCGCCCGCCCGGCGCGAGCCCGCGCGCGAGGCGATCGAGCGCCTCATGATCGAGCGCGGCCTGGCGCGCGAGTTCGACGAGCGCGTGGAGCGCGAGGCGCGCGCGGCGCGCGATCGCGCGGCCCGCGGCGGCGACCCTCGCAGCCGCCCCGGCGGCCCCAGCAGCTCCGGCAGCCCCGGCGGCGACGGCAGCCCCGGCGGCGACGGCAGCCCCGGCGGCGACGGCGGCCCCGGCGGGCCCGGCGGCGGTCCCGGCGGTGGCGCCCGCGGCGGCCCCGGCAGCCGGGGTGGCCCCGATCGCGCGGGCGCGTTGGCGCGGCGTGATCTGCGCGAGCTGGCGACGTTCACGATCGACCCGGCGAGCGCGCGCGACTTCGACGACGCGATCTCGGCACAGGCGCTCGGGGGCGGGGCGGTGCGCGTGTGGGTGCACATCGCGGACGTCGCCGCGTTCGTGCCGGCGGGCTCGCTCACCGACCTGGAGGCGCGACAGCGCGCGACGAGCGTGTATGTGCCCGGCGCGGTGGAGCCGATGCTTCCGGAGGCGCTCTCCAACGACGCCTGCTCGCTGGTGCCGGGGCGCGAGCGTCTCGCGGTGACGGTCGAGCTCGAGCTCCACGGCGCGCGGGTGCGCCGCGCGGACTTCTACCGCTCGGTGATCCGCTCCGACGAGCGCCTGGACTACGGCCGCGTGGACCGCATCTTCGAGGGGCGCGAGCGCGCGCTGGACCCGTGGGCGGCCCCGCTGCGCGCCGCGCGGGCCGCCGCGGGGGAGCTGTCGCGTGCGCGCGAGGCGCGCGCCGGCGCGCTCACGCTCGAGACCCCCGAGCCGGAGTTCGCCTTCGACGCGGACGGGCACGTCAGCGAAATCGCCGGCCGGGTGCAGACGGAGGCGCACCGGTTGATCGAGCACCTGATGATCGCCGCCAACGAGGCCGTCGCGCAGCGGCTGACCGCGCTGCAGGTGGGGTGCCTCTATCGTGTGCACGCGCGTCCCGAGCCCGAGCGCGTGCGCCGCCTGGTCGAGCAGCTGTCCACGCTCGGCGTGCCCACGCCGGCGCTGCCCGATGTGATCTCGCCCTCCCAGGCCGCGGAGCTGGCGGGCGAGCTGTCGGTGCGCGTCGATCGCCACGTGCGGAACGCCGCCGCCAGGGCGCGCGCGGGCGACGCGTCCGTGGCCCCCTCCGGCGGGCGCCTGGCGCTCACCGCGCTGGTGCTGCGCTCGCTGCGCCCCGCGTTCTACTCCCCCCACAACATCGGGCACGCGGGCCTCGGCTCCCCCTGCTACTGCCACTTCACCTCTCCCATCCGCCGCTACCCCGACCTCATCTGTCACCGCGCGCTGCTGAGCGCGATCGCCGGCGCGACCCCGGCCCGCGGTGACCGGAGCGCCCGGAGCGCCCGGAGCGACCAGAGCCGCTGGGACGGCCAGAGCGACCGGGGCGGCCGGAGCGACTGGGACAACCGGGACGACCTGGATGAGCTGGGCGAGTGGACCTCCTCACAGGAGCGCGAGGCGATGGCGATCGAGCGCGACGCGGACGACGTGGCGCGCTGCTTCGCGCTCGAGCACCGCCTCTACGAGGAGGGATTTGAGCAGCTGTTCGACGGCGAGGTCACCGGCGTGATCTCCGCCGGCGCGTTCATCGCATTCGGCGGCGCCGCGGCGCCGCTGTATGAGGGGATGACCGCGGTCAGGCGCATGCGCGCGCCCGACGGGCGCAACGACTGGTGGGAGTGCAACGAGCAGGGCACGATCCTGCGCGCCGAGCGCTCTGGCGCCACGCTGCGCCTCGGCGACCCCGTGACGGTGCGCGTACGGAGCGTCGACCCGCCGCGGGGCCGCGTGGACCTGGAGCTCGCCACCCGTTAGCGCCCGCTCGCTCGCGCGAGGGGATTGCGCGCGCGCTCGACAGATGGCGGGCGCCCGCCCCAGCGGTGCCGGGGCCGGTGCCGGTGCCGGTGCCGGTCGAGGAGCGTCCGTTGCGTTTTTTGTTTTGAGGATTGGTTCCGCGCGGAACGAATCCTCATTTTGAATCCCCCAACGGCTGCTCGGACAGATGTGTTCGAGAGTGCACAGCGCGGAGACGACCCAATAGGCTCGAACGTGATCATGGCCAAGGGATCCGGCAGAGGCAAGCGCAAGGTGGGCCCGCGCGACGTGGCGAGCAACCGGTACGCCTCCCACCGCTACCACCTGCTCGAGCGCATCGAGTGCGGGATCGCGCTGCAGGGCAGCGAGGTGAAGGCGCTGCGCACCTCCGGCGCGCAGCTGAAGGACGCCTACGCGTCGATCCGCGACGGCGAGCTGTGGCTCAACGGCGTGTACATCCCGCCCTACCGCCCCGCCGCGCGCGAGGGACACGATCCCGAGCGCGCGCGCAAGCTGTTGGTGCACCGCGCGGAGCTCGACCGCCTCGCCGGCGCGCTCGCCGAGCGGGGGCTCACGCTGGTGCCCACGCGGATCTACTTCTCGGGGCCCCGCGCCAAGGTCGAGCTGGCGCTGGCGCGGGGCAAGGACCTCTACGACAAGCGCCACGCGCTGCGCGAGCGCGAGTCCAAGCGCGAGATGGAGCGCGCGTTGCGCGACGCCCAGCGCGGCGGGTCGCGTCAGAGCGTGCGCGGCAGGTAGGTCGCCTGCATGCCCACCGCCAGCGCGACGATCAACCCCACGTACACCACCAGCACCAGCAGCCGGTTGCGCCGCGACACGCGGTAATAGGCGGCCTGCTCCAGCGAGCGCGTGCCCCGCAGGCGCCAGCGCTTGATCGCCTCATATCCACCCAGGATCAGCACCAGCGGGAGGATCACGCTGCCGTGCAAGAGGAAGATGAGCGGCACCACCGCCAGCAGGCCCACGAACCACATCGCCGGCGCCACCGCCGCCATCGCCCGCCCGCCGTCCAGCGGCACCACCGGCAGCAGATTGAAGAGGTTCAGGAAGAACCCGAAGTACGCCAGCGCCTCGAACAGCGTGTCGCCGGTGGCGAGGTACAGTGCCGCGCTCGCCGCCGCGCCCACCGCGCCGAGCACCGGGCCCGCCAGGCCCACGCGCGCCTCCGCCAGCGCGTTCTCGCCGAGCGAGCGCGCGCCGATCACCGCGCCGAGGAACGGCACGAACAGCGGCGCGCTCGCGCGGATCCCCTCGCGTCGCAACGCGATCACGTGACCCATCTCGTGCACGAACAGCAGC
>WQXW01000267.1 GCA_009781575.1 Solirubrobacterales bacterium | reverse complement strand
GTCCTTGTTGATCGCCACGATGTTCTCCGAGGACTGCATCCCGACCTTGTGCTGGATCGCGCCGGAGATGCCGGCGGCGAGGTACAGCTTGGGCGCGACCGTCTTGCCGGTCTGGCCGATCTGGGCCGCGTAGGGGTACCAGCCGGCGTCGACCACCGCGCGCGTGGCGGCGACCGCGGCGTTGTTGCCAAACGCCCGGGCGAGCTGCTCGCACAGCTCAAACCCCTCGGCCTTGCCGAGGCCGCGCCCGCCGGCGATCAGGATGTCGGCGCCCTCGATGTCGACGTCGGCGCCGCGCTGTTCGCCGCGCGTGACCATCGTGGCCTGCTTCGCGTGGGGGCTGAGCTCGAAGGCGAGCGGCTCCACGGGCGCCTCGCCGGCGCCGCTCTGGCGCGCCTCGAAGGCGTTGAGCCGGCCGATCACGATGCCCACCTGCGAGCGGTAGGAGATTTCGGAGATCGCCGAATCGCCCAGGATCGGCCGCTCGGCGATCAGTGCGCCGTCGCGCACCTGCACGCTGGTGACCTCCATCGCGACGCCGGCGCCCAGCCGTGCGGCCAGCCCGGCGCCGATCTCGAAGCCCAGCAGGCCGCCGCCGAAGAGCGCGTAGGAGTAGTCGCCGCCGGCGATCGCGGCGGCCATCGCGTCGACCACCGGCTGCGCGAGCCCCTCGGGGCCCTCCGCCACCAGCACCTTGGCGGCGCCGTAGTGGCCGAGCGTGGCGGCGAGCTCATGCGGCACGCCCTCGCCGACGAGGATCGCGTGGGCCTCGCCGCCGAGCTCGCCCGCGAGCCGTGCGCCCTCGGAGACCGCGCCGAGTGAGTTCTTGTTGATCGCGCCTTCGTAGTGGAGCGCGTAGATGAGGATGTTGGCCATCTTTGTAAGTCCTTTCGGTGCCGTTGGATCGGGGGAAGGGGTCAGAGGAGCTTGCGCTCGTCGAGCCAGGCCACGATCTCCTCGACAGTCTCGCCGGTGTCCTCGTCCTCGATGATCTTGCCGGCCTCCTTCTGGGGCGGCGGCTTGACCGCGATCCAGCGCGCGGCGGAGTGCTCGCCCCCCACACGCGCGGCGTCGATGCCCACGTCGGCCACGCCCACGGCGTCGAGCGGCTTCTTCTTGGCCCCCATGATCGCCTTCAGCGAGGGGTAGCGCGGCTCGTTGATCGCGTCGCCCACCGAGATCACGGCCGGCAGGGTGACCTGCACCGTGTCGTAGCCGTACTCGGCCTGGCGCTCGCAGCGCAGCGATTCGCCGTCGACGTCCATCTTGATGACCTGGGTCAGGGAAGGCATCGAGAGGTGCTCGGCGACCACCGCGCCGATCGTGTAGCACTCGCCGTCGTCGGACTGCTGGCCCAGCAGCACCAGCTCCGGTTTCTCGCGCTCCAGCGTCTGCGCGAGCGCGTAGCCGGTGGCGGCCACGTCGGAGCCGGCGAGCGCGGGATCGGAGAGGTGCACCGAGCGATCGGCGCCGAGCGACACCGCCTTGTGCAGCGCGCGCACCGCGCTCTCGGGGCCCATCGTGATCGCGACGATCTCCTCCACCGGCACCGCGCCGCCCTCGCGGATCTGCATCGCGGCCTCGATCGCGTGCGTATCGTAGGGGTTGAGATTCTTCTCGCCACTGCGGTCCATGCGCCCCGTGGTGGGGTCGATCCGCTTCTCCACCGCGGCGTCGGGAACCTCCTTGACGAGGACGCATATCTTCATTCGCTGGCCACTCCTTGGGGTCGGGGCCCCAATCGTACCGATTTCGTTGACTGACGAGTCAATCAGGCGCGCGGGGCCGCGGCGACGCCGGCGCGGATGAAATCGACGATCGCCTGCGTGGGCGCGCCGGGCGTGAACACCTCGGCCACGCCCAGCTCCTTCAGGGGCGCGATGTCCTCGGCGGGGATCGTGCCGCCCACCGTGACCAGCACGTCGTCGATCCCCTGCGCCCGCAGCAGCTCGACCACGCGCGGCACCAGGGTCATGTGGGCGCCGGAGAGGATCGACAGCCCCACCGCGTCGGCGTCCTCCTGGATCACGGTCTCCACGATCTGCTCCGGCGTCTGGTGCAGGCCGGTGTAGATCACCTCCATGCCGGCGTCGCGCAGCGCGCGCGCGATGATCTTGGCGCCGCGATCGTGGCCGTCGAGGCCGGGCTTGGCCACGACCACGCGGATCTTGCTCTTGGAGTTGGCCACCGCGGAGGACATTGCACTACACACTGGCCCCGGGCGCGTCGGCGTGGCGCAGCGCGCGGCCGATCGCGCCGGCGGAGGCCACCGCGCCGCCGGCGGCGAGCGCGGTGAGCAGCTTCAGACGCCGACCGAGGCGGTCGAGGTGCACGATCTCCCAGCCTTCGCGCCGGGCGATGCGCAGCAGCTCGGCGTCGGGGTTGACCGCGACGGGGTGGCCGACGGCGCGGAGCATGGGCAGGTCGGACTCGGAGTCGGAGTAGGCGTAGGAGGCGGAGAGCTCGATCCGCTCGGCGGCGGCCAGTTCGCGCATCGAGGCGGCCTTGCCGTCGCGGTAGTTGAACGGCCCGGCCTCGCGGCCGGTGTAGACGCCGTGGGCGATCTCCGAGCGCGAGCCGAGGCCGCCGTCGAATGCGAGCACGTGCGCAAGCAGGTCGGCCATCTCCTGTGAGGCGGCGGTCACGATGTAGACCGCGCGGCCGGCATCCTGGTGGGCGTAGGCGCGCGCGAGCATCTGCGGGTACAGCCGCGGCAGCACGCCGGCGAGCACGCGGGGAGCGAGGCGCTCCATCGCGCGCACCGGCACGCCGGTGATCAGCGCGCCCACGCGGCGGCGCACCGCGTCGGCGCGGTCGTCGGTGGAGCCGCGCAGGCGGAAACGCAGGTTTTCGTAGATGTCGCGGGCGAGGCGCCGGCGCGTGATCATGCCGGCGTCGAAGGCGGCGCGCGCGAAGAAGATGCCGGAGGAGCCGGCCATCAACGTGCGATCGAGATCGAAGAACGCCGCCGCACGCACGGCGCTGCCACCGGCGCCTTCGGTCACGTCAAACCCGTCAGAGGACTCGCACGATCACCGCGTCGCCCTGGCCCCCGCCAGAGCAGATCGCCGCACAGCCGAGCCCCCCGCCGCGGCGGCGCAGCTCGAGGACGAGCGCGCCGAGGATGCGGGCGCCGGAGGCGCCGATCGGATGGCCGAGCGCGACCGCGCCGCCGTTGACGTTGACACGCTCCTCGTCGATGCCGAGCATGCGGATCGAATTGAGCGTGACGGAGGCGAACGCCTCGTTGATCTCCCACAGATCGATGTCGCCGGGCTGCAGGCCGGCCTTCTCGAGCGCCTTCTTGGCGGCGGAGGCGGGCGTGGTGGCCAGGTAGGCGAAGTCGTTGGCGCTCTGCGCGTGCTCGATCACCTCGGCGAGCGCCTCCTTGCCGTTGGCGTGCGCCCACTCCTCGGAGGACAGCACCAGCGCGCCGCCGCCGTCGTTGACCCCCGGCGAGTTGCCGGCGGTGTGCGAGCCCTCCTTGCCGACCAGCCCGGGGAGCGCGGCGAGCCGCTCCAGCGAGGTGTCGCGCCGCGGGCCCTCGTCGGT
>WQXW01000266.1 GCA_009781575.1 Solirubrobacterales bacterium | reverse complement strand
GTGCGCGGCTCGGTGATCGACTACGAGGAAAGCCTCCAGGGCGCGGGGTTCAAGGTCAACAACCCCAACGTGGTGGCGGCCTGCGGCTGCGGCTCCTCGTTCCGAGTGGCCGACGAAGAGCACGCCTCCGCGCTCTGACGGCCGAGGGCCGGCGCCGCTCGGCGTCCTCGGTCGCTCGCGTGCGTGAGCACGCCACGCTCCCTGCGTCCTCGAGCTGCTTGCCAGACTGCCAGCTCCTGGGCCGCTACCAGTCGGCCCTCTGCACGGTCATGCGGACGCCGAGCTGGCGCAGCACTCGCAGCGCGCGCTTGAGCTGCTCGGTTTCCTTACCGCTCTCCACGGCGCGGGCCGAGGCGTCAGGTGGGCTCGTTGTGGAGCGAGCGCCACAGGTAGCGGCAGGCCAGCGTGCGGTGGGGGCGCCAGCGCTCGCCCAATCGCTCCACCGTGTCGCGGTCGGGGAGCTCACCGAGGGAGTAGGCGCGCTCGATCGCGCGGCGGATGCCGAGATCGCCCACCGCCAGCACGTCGGGCCGCTCCAGGTGGAACATCAGGAACATGTGGGCGGTCCACTCGCCCAGGCCCTTGACGGCGACCAGCTCGGCGATCACCTCCTCGTCGTCGAGCTCGTCGAGGCGCGCCAGCTCCAGCTCGCCGGAGAGCACGTGCTCGGCCAGTGAGCGCAGGTAGGCGACCTTGGCGCGCGACAGGCCCACGGCGGCGCGCAGCTCTTCGGGCTCCTCCGCCAGCAGCTGCTCCGGGCGCGGCGGCCGGCCGCCGAAGCGCTCCAGCAGCCGCCCGTAGATCGCGCGCGCGGCGCTCACCGAGAGCTGCTGGCCCACCACCGCGCGCAGCAGCGCGCCGTAGTGGTCCTCGCGGTCGGGTCGCCCGTCGCGGGCGTCCGGCAGCGGCCCGCCGTCGGCGATCAGGGCCGCCATCACCGGGTCGGCGGCGCCGAGCGCGGCGAGCGCGCGCTCAGACGGCCGCGGCGACTTCGAGCGCGATCGGCTCACCGTCCAGCGCGCCCAGCGCGCGCGGCAGCGTGGCGGCGATGCACGTGAAGCTCGGCGTGTCGCGCGCGGTGTAGCGCGACGCCTCGGTGGTGCGCAGCCGTTGCACGAGATCGAGGAAGGTGCCCACGTCGTCGGTGTCGAACGCCACCACGAACTCCTGGTCGTCGAGGCCGAAGGAGTAGGTGGTGTGGTTGTCCACCCCGGGATATTCGCGCCCGACCTCGATGTGGTTCTGCATGATCCGCCAGCGCTCCTCCGAGGGCAGGCCGTACCACTCGCGCACCTTCACGAACGGGTACACGAAGAGGTAGCGCCCGCGGAACGCGCGCGAGATGGTGCGCACATCTTCGGAGTATTCGGAGCTCTTGCGCATGCCCAGGAACGAGTGGGGCATGTGCGCCCACTTCATCAGGCCGCTCTGCGAGAGCACCACGTGGAACTCGTGGATGCGATCGAGGTTCTCCGCCTCGGAGATCAGCAACAGCTCCGCATCCGCGCGCGTGCCGACCAGCGAGAACGACTGCAACATGTGCCCGTCGGCGAAGTCCTCGCACGCGGCGAGGAACTCGCGCTTGTCCCGCGCGCGTTGCTCCCCCGGCTGGCGCCGCCAGGCCGGATCGACCGTCAGGAAGGTGTACTTGACGAAGTGGCGCTCGCTCAACGGCTCGATTATACGTGGGGCTGGCCGCTGGCTCTAGAGCAGCTCGGCGGGGTGGCTGAGCTCCAGGCCCGGCACGCGCAGGAGATCTCGACCCGGCCCCGCTCCGCGGAGATAGTCGATCAGGACGTCGGAGTCGAGAACCGGTCCACCGGCCAACTCGCCCGCGCTTCCTCGCGCGCCCTCTCCCACTCCTCGACGTCGGCCGCGCTCCAGGCGCCCTCGGCTTCCGTGCGCGCGGCGAGCAGGTCGTCGTCGCCGCCCTCGTGGAAAAGACGCTCGAGCGCTTCCTCCACAATTGCCGAGAAGCCGCGCATGCCCCGCTCCGCGGCCCTCGCCCTGAGGAGGATGTAGGTGCGGTCGCTGAGCTCGATCGTCGTGCGCACGGGACCCGTTGATGCATTCTAGCATTTGCATGCAGAAGTGGGGGCCAGTGGGCCCCAGGACCCCGGCCTCGGCCCCGCCGGATGCAACGACGCCTGTCGTCAAACAGCCGCCGGGCGGCGCGGCGGTTTAGAGTAGGTCCCGTGCGGATCGCGCTGGTCTCGCCGTACTCGTGGACCTATCCCGGGGGTGTGACGCGTCACATCGAGGCGCTCGCCGCGGAGCTGCGCGCCATGGGGCACGACGCGCGGATCATCGCGCCCTACGATCCCGACGATCGCCTCGCCCGCGCCACCCACGGCGGCGCGCGCCCCCAGCGGCGCCCGGCGCCCGATCACCTCGTCGCGCTCGGGCGGACCGTCGGGATCTCGGCCAACGGCGCCGTGTCCAACATCGCGTTCTCGCCCGAGTCGATCCTCGCGCTGCGCCGCGAGCTGCGCGACGGCTACGACGTGGCCCACATCCACGAGCCGATCGCGCCGATGATCTCCACCGAGGCGCTCACCGCCGGGCCGCTGCCGCTGGTGGGCACCTTCCACTGCCACTCCGAGAACCCGCTGACCAACAACTTTGCCAACGCGCTCGGCGCGCGGCGCAAGTTCAACCGCCTGCACGTGCGCATCGCGGTGTCCGACGCCGCCGCCTGGACCGCGCGCCGCTTCTTCGGCGGCCACTACCGCATCATCCCCAATGGAGTCGAGACCGGCCGCGGCCCGGCCGCGCAGCTCGACGGGCCCGCGCAGGTCGACTGCGGCCGGGCGCGCGGCGGGCCGTTGCGGATCCTGTTCGTGGGCCAGGCGGTGGAGCGCAAGGGTCTGCCGGTGCTGTTGCGCGCGTTCGAGGCGCTTCGCGACCAGGTGCCGGCGACGCTCACGCTCGTGGGCGCGGGCGCGGAGGAGATCGCGCCGCTGCTGCTGGACGACGCGGGCGTGCGGGCGCTGGGCAAGCTGTCGGAGGCGCGCAAGCTCGAGGAGCTCGGCCGCGCGGACCTGCTGTGCGCGCCGTCGCTGGGCGGCGAGAGCTTTGGCATGGTGCTGACCGAGGCGTTCGCCGGGGGCACCCCCGTGGTGGCGTCGGACATCGCGGGCTATCGGGACGTGGTGCGCGACGGCGTGGACGGGCTGCTGGTCGCGCCCGGCGATCCGCTGGCGCTGGCGGAGGCGCTGCGCGAGCTGGCGCTGGATCCCGCGCGGCGCGCGCGCATGGCCGGGAGCGCGCGGGCGCAGGCGGAGCAGTTCGCGTGGCCGCGCGTGGCGGCGCAGGTGCTGGGCGCCTACGAGGACGCGATCGCGGTGCCCCAGCCGGCGGGTCGCGTGGCCCGCGCGGCGGTGCGCTACGGCCTCAGCCCTGCGGACCTGAAGCCGCGCGTGCCCGCCCGGCCCCAGCCGCCGCTGGACCGATCGGAGGCCCCGCCCCGCCGCCGCCGCCGCCGCCGCGCGGCGCACATCGCGGGCCAAGTGCTGCGGGTGGGCGTGTCGCTGACGGCGCTGGCGGTGGCCTACCTCGCGCTCCAGCGCGTCG
>WQXW01000265.1 GCA_009781575.1 Solirubrobacterales bacterium | reverse complement strand
GAGGTGCTGGAGCGGGTGCACGGGGCGGGGCGCCTGGCGCTCTCCGACAGCGTGGGGGACGGCGGCGGGGCGCGCCACATCGTGCTCACGCTGGGCACGCCCTCGTTCTCGCACATCGAGATCGACATGCGGGACATCCGCTCCGCGCTGGACGACCTGCTGGGCGTGCTGGCGCCGGGACAGGCGCTCACGCTGCGCTCGACCGTGGCGCCGGGCACCACCGAGTTCGTGGCGGGATACCTGGCCAAGCACCGCGGCTTCGAGGTGGGCGAGGAGCTGTTCGTGGCGCACGTGCCGGAGCGCATCGCGGCGGGGCGGTTCTTCGAGGAGATCGACACGCTGCCGTGCATCGTGGGCGGCGTGGGCGAGCGCTCCGGCGAGGTGATCGCGGAGCTGTTCGCCACGCTGGGCGCGCCGATCGTGCACACCACGGCGGTCCAGGCGGAGCTGGCCAAGATCTGGACCAACATCCTGCGGTACACCAACTTCGCGCTGCCCAACCTGCTGATGATGGATTGCGAGCGCTACGACGCCAACGTGTTCGAGGTGATCGACCTGGTCAACCGCGACTACCCCCGCGGGGGCATCGCGCGGCCGGGGCTCACCGCGGGCACGTGCCTGCGCAAGGACTTCGCGTTCTCGGAGGAGCGCTCCAACGCGCCCGGCATGCTGCTGGCGGTGTCGCGGGTCAATGAGTCGGTGCCGCTCTTCCTGGTCGAAGGGCTCAAGCGCCGGATCGGGGGGCTGTCGGGGCGCAAGGTGGCGGTGCTGGGCCTGGCGTTCAAGGCGGACACCGACGACGAGCGCGACTCGCTCTCGCACAAGCTGATCCGCCTGCTCGAACGCGAGCTGGGGGACGTGGCGGTGCACGACCCCCACGTGCCCGCGCCCAGCGCCCCACTGGAGCAGGCGCTGGAGGGCGCGCAGGCGGTGGTGGTGGCCACCAACCACTCGCAGTTCCGCGACCCCGCCGTGCTGGGGGCGATCGCCGAGCGCGGCGCCCCCGATTGCCTGGTGGTCGATCCGTGGAACTGCTGGGGCGCGGGCCAGGTGTTCGCGTACGCGGCGGAGCTGATCGCGCTGCAGCCGAGCGCATGACGCGCGTGCTGGTGACGGGCGGCGCCGGCACGATCGGCGCGGCGGTCGTGAGCCGGCTGCTGCGCGATCCCGCGTACGAGGTGCGCGTGTCCGACCAGCGGCCCGCGCCGCGGTGGATGCGCGAGGGGTGCGAGGTGCACACCGGCGATCTGCGCGAGGCCCAGCAGGCGAGGCGCGCCACGCGCGGCTGTGGCCGCGTGATCCACCTGGCGGCGATCGTGGGGGGAATCGCCAACTTCCACCGTCTGCCGCACACGCTCACGGAGGTCAACAGCGCGCTGTACAACGCGGTGATCCGCGCCGCGCTGGACGAGCAGGTGGAGCGTTTCCTTTACGTGTCGTCGTCGATGGTGTTCGAGCGCGCCGAGCGGTTCCCTACGCCGGAGGAGTACCTGCCAAACTGCCCGGCGCCGCGCTCCGCGTACGGCTTCTCCAAGCTCACCGGCGAGGTGTACTGCCGCGCGGCGCATGAGGAGCACGGCCTGCGGTACACGATCTGCCGCCCGTTCAACGCGTACGGCCCCGGCGAGCTGCCCGACGCGGAACCGGGGATCGCGCACGCGGTGCCGGACCTGATCCGCAAGGCCCTCTCCGGCCAGCGCCCGCTTCAGATCTTCGGCTCCGGTGAGCAGACGCGCACGCTCACGCACGTGGACGACATCGCCGACGGGGTCGTCACCGCGATGGGCTCACCGGCGGGGCTCGGCGAGGACTTCAACATCTCCGCCTCGCGCGAGCTGACCGTGGCGGAGATCGCCCGAATCGTGTGGGAGGCGTGTGGGCGCGATCCGGAGGAGTTCGAGCTGGAGCACCTGCGGAGCTTCGCGGTGGACGTGCCCCGCCGCTGGCCGTCGGTGGAGAAGGCCCGCCGGCTGCTGGGCTGGGAGGCGCGCATCGACGTGGAGGACGGCATCGCCGCCACGGTGAGCTGGCTGCGCGAGCGGCTGGAGACCGGCGCGCAGGTATCAGCGCCTGTCAGAGCTCCCACAGAGCTGGGAGCGGCACAGCGAGGAGACGATCGCCGAACGCCAGCAGGTGCTCGCCTCCGTACAGGACGGCGCCGGTGACGAAGCGCTCCCCCAGCGCCTCGCGCATTCGCGCGAGCCATCGGAACCATTGGGGCCTGACCGTCTGGCCGCTCTCCGGCCGTTGCGTGTTTTGTTTTTTGGATTTGTTCCACGCGGAATGAATCCTCTTTTTGAATCCCCCAACGGCGCCTGCGACAGAAGTGTTGGAGGCCGCGCGGCGGCGCAAGTGTGCTTGGACACACGTTCGATGTGGTCGCCAAGCCGGTGACGACGGCTACCCGCGGCGCCAGCGCTCGAGCAGATCCTCGGAGGGCACCTCGCGCGCCGCGCGCGCCGGCACGCCCATGACCACGGCGCGGGCCGGCACATCGCGGGTCACGAGCGCCGCGGCCGCCACGAACGCCTCCTCGCCGATCTCCACGCCGGGGGTCAGCACCGCCCCGCCGCCCACGCGGCAGGCGCGGCGCATGATCGCGCCCCGCAGCTGCTCCTCCGGACCGTGGCGGGCCATCGTGTGGTCGTTGGTGGTCAGCACTCCGGGGCCCACGAACACGTCGTCCTCCACGAGCGTGAACGCGGTCAGGTACACGCCGCTCTACAGGCGCACGCGCGCGCCCACCCCCACGTCGTTGTCCACCGCGCTGCCCCGGCCGATCACCGACCCCGGCCCCACCCGCGAGCGCTCGCGCACGTGGGACTGGTCGCCGATAATCGAGCCATCCGCCACGCGCGCGCCGGCGAAGACCACCGCGCCCGCGCACACCGTGACACTCGCGCCGAGCTCCAACCGGCCCACCTCGCCCACGGCCGAGGAGCCCCGCGCCAGCCGGGGGCGCTTGCCGAGCACCGCGTGGTCCTCGATCACGCACCCCTCGCCGAGCACCGTGCCGGGGTGCACGACCACGTGCGAGCCGAACACCACGCCGTCGCCGATCGTGACACCCCGATGGACGACGACGTGCGCGCCCCACTCCACACCCCGCCCGATCTGAACATCGTCGCCGAGCACGAGCCCCCGCGCGAGCCCGGGCTCGGGGGCGGCGGGCGCGGGGGCGGCGGGCGCGGGGGCGGACGCGGGCGCGGGCGGCGCGGGCGCGGGGGCGGACGCGGGCGCGGGCGGCGCGGGCGCGGGCGGCGTGGGGGCGGGCGGCGCGGGCGCGGGCGGCGTGGGGGCGGGCGGCGTGGGCGCCGGCGTGGGCGGGTCGTCCGGCGTCACAGCCGCACCACCCGGCCCGCCGGGGAGCCGCGGGTGATGCCGCGCAGGTCGAGCACCATGCGCGCGCGGGTGGCCAGCAGCTCGTGATCGACGGTGGGGTGCGCGGTGACGATCAGCGCCAGATCGGAGCCGTCGAGCAGCTCCTCCAGCGGTGTCGAGCGCAGGTTGAGCTCGGGCAGCTGGGGCACGTGGGGGTCGTGGTAGCGCACCTCGGCGCCCTGCGCGCGCAACAGCTCGATGATCT
>WQXW01000264.1 GCA_009781575.1 Solirubrobacterales bacterium | reverse complement strand
GGGCGGGGGGCTCAACCTGGGGCCGACGACGTATGTCGAGATCGGCCTGACGCTCGGAGCGGGCGTCGCGCTGATCGCGGCGGCGCTCCTCGTGCCGTCCGGGCGGCCGGTGCGCGGCCTGTGGGCGGTGGGGGGGCTGCTGGCATTCACGGGGCTGACGGCGCTGTCGGTGGCGTGGTCGATCCGCCCGGACGCGAGCCTGGTGGACACCGGGCGCATGCTGGCCTACGCGGCGCTGTTCGGCGCGTGTGTGGCGCTGGTGCGCGCGGCGCCGAGCCGCTGGCCGGCCCTGATCGGCGCGGTCACGCTGGGCGCGGTGGTGGTGTGCGGCTACGCACTGCTGACCAAGGTGTTCCCGGCGCAGCTGGACCACAACGACATCTACTCGCGCCTGCGCGCGCCGTATGACTACTGGAACGCGATCGGCCTGACCGCGGCGATGGGCCTGATCGGCTCGTTGTGGCTGGGCGCGCGACGCGAGGGACACGCGCTGTGGCGCGCGCTCGCCTACCCCGCGACCGGCCTCTTGCTGGTGACGCTGTTGCTGGCGTACTCGCGCGGCGCGCTGCTGGCGGCGGGCGTGGGGATCGCGCTGTGGATGTGTGTGGTGCCGCTGCGCCTGCGGGGCGCGACGCTGCTGATCGTGGCGGGCGCGTGCGCGGGCGTGGTGGTGGCGTTCGACTTCGCCACGCACGCGCTGAGCGCCAACGAAGTGTCGATCGCGGCGCGCGTGCACGCGGGGCGCCAGCTGGGCGTGCTGCTGGTGGCGATGCTGGGCGTGCTGGCGGTGGCGGGCGTGGCGGTGCAGTTCCTCACCGGCCGGCGCGCGCCCGGCCCGGCGTTGCGCCGGCGCGCGGGCACGCTCCTGATCGCGGGCCTGATCGGGGCGGTGGTCGCGGCGGCGGGCGCGCTGACACTCACCCACCGCGGGCTCACGGGCACGATCTCCCACGACGTGAGCTCCCTCACCAACCCCAACGCCCCGGTGCCGGCCAACACGCCCAGCCGCCTGACGGCGATCGGCAGCGTGCGTGCGCGCTACTGGAAGGAGGCGCTGCAGATCTTCTCCGCCCACCCGGTGCTGGGCGCGGGCGCGGCGACCTACGAAACGGCGCGCCTGCGCTACCGCAAAGAGACGCTGGACGTGCGCCACGCGCACGGGTTCATCGTGCAGACGCTGTCGGACCTGGGCGCGATCGGCCTGGCGCTGGTGCTGGCGCTGCTGGCCGTGTGGCTGGCGGCGGCGGGGCGTGCCACCCACCCCTTCAACCGCCGCTGGCAGGGGTGGCGCTGGCGCGCGGCGCCCCAGCCGTACACGGCGGAGCGCGTGGGGATGCTGAGCCTGCTGTGTCTGGTGGTGGTGTTCGGCGTGCACTCGCTGGTGGACTGGACCTGGTACGTGCCGGGCAACGCCTGCGTGGCGCTGGCCTGCGCGGGCTGGCTGGCGGGCCGTGGCGAGCTCGACGGGGCGGAGCGCGGCGAGGAGGAGGGCGCGCAGGAGGGCGCGGACGCGCGCGCGCGGCAGACGTTGACGTTGCGCCTACCGGAGCTCGGTGATCTGAGCCGCGTCCAGCTGGTGGCGGCCGCGGCGATCGCGGCACTGGTGGGGCTGAGCGCGTGGGTGCAGTGGCAGCCGCAGCGCTCGGCGGAAGCGTCGGCGCAGGCGCTGTCAACGCTCGAACGCCACCCCACGGCGGCGCTGGCGCAGGCGCAGGCGGGCGTGGCGCACGATCCGCTCTCGGTGGAAGCGCTGCTGGTGCTGTCCACCGTGCAGCGCGCCACGGGCGAGGCGGCGCGCGCGCGCCAGACGCTCGAACGCGCGGTGCGCCTGCAACCGTCCAACCCGGCCAGCTGGCAGGCGCTGGGCGAATACAACCTCGCGGTGGACCCGCAGGCGGCGCTGCGCGAGCTGCGCGCGGCGCTGTACCTCAACCCGAAGTCGGTGCCGGTGCAGAACGCCTACATCCAGGCGCTGCGCGCCACGGGCGCCGCGCAGGAACCGGCGACGGCGACGGCGACGGGCGCGGCCGGAGCCTCCCGGACATCGAAAGCGCTGTTCTGATCCGCGATGAACCGGCAAGACCGTCCCGCTGGAGCAGCTCTAGCGAGTGGCGCTGTTCCGGAGGAGCCGCACCTGGGGGAGGACCGCACGGACATCACCGGCGGATCCCAGCGCCCCCAATCACGAAGGGTCGACGACCCTATACTGGTTCGCGATGAGCCACGCACTGACGCTGACCGCGGTGTTCACCCCGGATGAGGAGGGTTGGACGATGGCACAGCTCGCAGAGTGGCCGGCAGTCGTGACGTGTGGGCACACGGTCGAGGAGGCACGCGAGATGCTGCTCGATGCCGCACACGAAATGATCGCGTCGTACCGAGAGGAAGGCCGCGACATACCCATCGGCGATGGTCACGCGGAACCGCTGACGATCGACTTCGCCGCTTGAAGCGGCGCGATCTCGAAGCCCACCTGCGCGATCATGGTTGCGCGCTCCAGCGGTGCCGGTCGAGCTCCGGCCGTTGCGTGTTTTGTTTTGCGGATTCCTTCCGCGCGGAACGAATCCTCTTTTTGAATCCCCCAACGGCGACTCCGACAGATGTGTGTTCGAGCCCGCGCGCCGCGCCAGGTTCCCGCAAAATGCGCCCGCGCCGGCCGGACCTCAGAAGCGCGCGCGCCGGGCGCTCGCCAGCAGCAGCGCGCGCGCGCCGGGAATGCCACCCGCGCCGCGCACCCGCACCTCCCCGAAGCCCATGTCCTCCAGCAGCGCGCGCAGGGTGCGGCGGGTGTAGAAGCGCAGGTGCTCCCCGCGCGGATCGAAATGCGCGTCGAAGCGACCCGGGAGCAGCCCCACCGCCGCCCGGGTGAGCGGGCCGTGCGCGGGCGTGGAGAGCAGCAGCCGACCGCCGGAGCGCAGCACACGGCGCGCCTCCGAGAGCCAGCGCGCGGTGTCGGCGACGTGCTCGAGCACCTCGCCCGCCCACACGGCGTCGAAGCTCGAGTCGGCGAGCGGCCAGGGTCCCTCGAGCGGCACGCGGTGCAGCTCGACGCCCGGCGTGGCGGCGCCGGCGCGCAGCAGCGGCTCCTCGGCGACATCGATGCCGACGGGCAGCGCGCCGGCGGCGCGGAGGGCCACGAGGAACGCGCCGTCGCCGCAGCCGGCGTCTAGCACGCGCTCGCCCGCTCCGATGTGGTGCAGCAGAAAGGCGCGGCGGCGCTCGAACATCACCGGCGGCACGCCGCGTGGAAGCTCGCTCCAGAGGCTCTCGTAGTACTCGCGCGATGGCAACGGCGTCTCGGAGCCATTATTGTGGCCCGGTGCGCGGCGCGGGAATGAGGTGCTCCGGCGGGTGAGGCTGGCCTACGACAGCCGGCCGGCCGGCCACCCCCACGGCGTGGGCCGCTACGCGCGCTGCCTGTTGAGGGCGCTGCGCGACACCGCCGCGGAGGGCGTGGAGATCGTCGAGACCCACCGTCCCCGCAACGCGGACGTCTTCCACGCGCCGTGGTTGCAGGGCGCGACGCCGCGCAGCCCCTGTCCGATGGTCGTGACCCTGCACGACCTGCGCCAGTTCAAGCGGCGCAGCGAGCTGC
>WQXW01000263.1 GCA_009781575.1 Solirubrobacterales bacterium | reverse complement strand
CTGCCCGTCGACCCCTTCTACCTCACCTGGCGCGCGCGCGAGTTCGACATGGCGACCGAGTTCATCGAGCTGGCCGGGAAGATCAACCAGCAGATGCCCTACCACTGCGTGGCCAAGGTCGAGCGCGTCCTCAACGACGCCGGGCTTGTAGCTGGCGCCGAGCACCGCGACCCGCGCGCCCTTCACCGGCAGGCCGATCTCGTTGAGCGCGCGCTGGGCCTTGGCGACGCAGTGGTAGGGCATCTGCTGGTTGACCTTGCCGGCCAGCTCGATGAACTCGGTGGACATGTCGAACTCGCGCGCGCGCCAGCTGAGGTAGAAGGGATCCACCGGCAGGCAGTGGCCGCCCATGCCCGGCCCCGGCTCGAAGCGCATGAAGCCGTAGGGCTTGGTGGACGCCGCGTCGATCACCTCCCACACATCGATGCCCATGCGATCGGTGAGCATCGCCAGCTCATTCACCAGCGCGATGTTCACCGAGCGGAAGATGTTCTCCAAGAGCTTCGACAGCTCGGCCGCCTCGGGGCTGGACACCCGCACGATCTCATCGCACACCAGCCCGTAGAGCGCGGTGGCGCGCTCGGTGCAGGCCGCGGTGAGGCCGCCCACGACCTTGGGCGTGTTGCGCAGCGTGTAGTCGGTGCGGCCAGGGTCCACCCGCTCGGGCGAAAACGCGAGGTTGAAGTCGCGCCCCCCCGCCAGGCCGGACTCCTCCAGGAGCGGCAGCACGCGCTCGCGCGTGGTCCCCGGGTAGGTGGTCGACTCCAGCACCACCAGCTGCCCGCGCTGGAGCACCTCCGAGAGCTCGCGCGCGGAGTCCAGCAGCGCGCCCAGCTCGGGCTCCCTGTTGGGCGTGAGCGGCGTGGGCACGCAGATCAGCACGCTCTGCGCGCCGGCGAGATCGCCGTAGCGGCTGCCCACCCTGAGGTTCGCCGCGACCGCGCGCAGGCGCTCGGAGGACACGTCCTCGATGTAGGACTCCCCCGCCCGCACCGCCGCCACCTTGCGGCCGTCCAGATCGACCCCGATCACCTCGCAGCCCTCCTCCGCGAAGGCCACAGCGAGCGGCAGCCCCACATAGCCCAGCCCTACGATGCCGACAGTGGTCATCCGCGGGGCAGTTTAGGGGGCATCGCGGGCGCCGCTCCGACCCCGGCGGCAGGGAGCGCATCACGCGGGAGCCGGGCGTGGCCTCGAACACACCTGTCGGAGGAGCCGTTGGGGGATTCAAAAAGAGGATTCATTCCGCGCGGAACCAATCCTCAAAACAAAAAACGCAACGGCCGCGGCTCGACCGGCACCACCGCCGGAGCGGGCGACCGGCGGGCGCGGATGCGCAGCGGCTCATCCTGTCTCGCCGTAGATCCGTGCCAGGCGTCGTGCAACCGCGTCGGGGGCGCAGATCTCGCGCACGCGCTCGTGCCCGCGCCGGCCCGCCTCTCGATCGCACCACCGGCGCTCGATCGCGCCGGCGAGCGCGTGGGGGTCGCCGGGCTCCACCACGCCGTCCTCCTCTCCGATCAGCTCGGGCAGCGCCCCCACGCGGCTGGCCGCCACCGGCAGGCCGGCGGCCATCGCCTCGGCGGCGGCCATGCCGAACGTCTCCGGCGCGCGCGACGGCACGAGCGCCAGCGCGGCGCCGCCGCGCAGCCGCGCCAGCTCCCGCTCGCCCACCCTGCCCGCGAAGCGCACGCTCGCCGCCGCCGGACGTCCCGGTGCGGCGGCGCGCGCCTGCAGCGCGCCCCGCTCGGGGCCGTCCCCCACGACCACCAGCGGGCGCGCCGCCAGGCGGCAGGCGTCGATCGCCACCTCGATCCCCTTCTCCGCGGCCAGGCGCGACACGACCAGCGCATAGCGACCCTCGCCCTCGCCCTCGCCCTCGCCCTCGGCGGCGCTCGCGCTCGCGGGCATCTCGGGCGGGTGTGCGCGCTCCCGCGCGAGCGCTCGCACCGGGGGGGGCAGCACGTGGACCCGCTCCCACGGCAGCGGCGCGCCCAGCGCTCGCAGCTGCTCGCGCGCGAATCCACTGGGCACCACGATCGCGTCGGCCTGCGCCACCAGGCGGCGCTGCCAGAGCGCGAGCGCCGCGCCGTAGGCCAGCGCCTCGCCGCCGCCGCCGCTGTGGCGGCAGTTGCGCAGCACGCCCGGCAGCGTGTTGCGCCCGTGGCAGCGGGTGCAGGGCGCGCCGCGGGTGAAGCACACGCCCACCGCGCACACCAGGCGGTACTGGTGCAGGTGCAACACCACGCGCGCGCCCGCGCCGCGCGCCGCCGCC
The DNA here is from genome assembly GCA_009781575.1 of Solirubrobacterales bacterium. Classification (GTDB taxonomy): domain Bacteria; phylum Actinomycetota; class Thermoleophilia; order Solirubrobacterales; family Solirubrobacteraceae; genus Palsa-744. The sequence goes on along the minus strand of WQXW01000263.1, from coordinate 1,320 downwards.
AGCGCGCGCCAGCCCAGCGAGGGGTGCACGTTGTGCGCGTGCACAACCCGCGCGCCGGTGAGCGCCACCGCGCGCGCCACGTCGCGCGGGTGCAGGCCGCCGCCGAGCAGGCCCGCCGCCGCCGCGGCCCTGCCGAGCGCGGCGGAGTCGCGCTGCAACAGCTCCGCCGGCTCGCCGAGGCGCTCGCGCACGAGCCACCGCAGATCCTCCACCACGCGCTCCTCGCCCCCGGTGGTGCGGTAGCGGTTGTGCAGGAACAGGACCATCGCCCCGCCAAACCTAGACTCTCTGGGAGCCCATGGCCCCGCGCGCGTCGATCGTGATCCCCACCTGCAACCGCCCCGAGTACCTCGAGGTGGCGCTCGCCTCGCTGGCCCCCCAGGCCGACGCCGAGGGCGCGGAGGTGGTGGTGGTCGACGACGCCGGCGATTCGGCGCGCATGCGCGCGCTGGCGGAGCGCTTCGGCGCGCGCTATGTGCCCCATCCGCGGCCGCTGGGGCTGAACGCCGCGCGCAACACCGGCGTCGAGCGCTCCGAGGGAGAGCTGGTGATCTTCACCGACGACGACGTCGAGGTCGCCACCGGCTGGCTCGCCGCGCTGCTCGACGCCGCGCGCGCGCATCCCGAGGTGCAGGTGTTCACCGGCCCGATCCGCCCGCGCCTGGAAGGCCGCCCGCCGCGCTCCTGCGGGCGCGAGGGCCCGCCGATCACGTCGCTGGACCTCGGCGCGCAGGACCGGCAGGATGCGCCGTATGCGTGGGGCGCCAACATGGCCCTCCGTCGCACCGCGCTCGAGCGCAACGGGGGCTTCGACGTGTCGCTCGCCGGCGCCGGCGACGAGCAGGAGTGGCAGGAGCGGTTGCGCGCGCGCGAGGATGGGCGGGTGATGTACGTGGCGCGCGCCGCGCTCGCCCACCGCCGCGCTCCGGCCGACGCCACGCTGCGCGCGCTGTGCCGCGCGGCGTGGGCGCGCGGGCGCGCGAGCCGCCGCTTCGACGCCCGGCGCACGGAGGCGCCGCCCCTGCACGGCGAGCTGCGCACGCTGGCCGCCTGCGCCGGCCACGTGGTGCGCCGCCGCTGCCCGGCGGGGCTGACGATGGTCGCGCACAGCGCCGGGCGGCTGTACGAGGGTGCCCGGCGACGACTCCAAGCGGGCCGTGCCGGCGGAGGCCCGGCGCCGGTCGTCGCCGCGCCGCCCGACCCCCCGCACGAGCCCCTGCAGGAGCCGGGCGCGGGCGAGGATTTCCTCTCCGGCCACAGCGGCACCGTGGGCGGCATCGACGGCGTGCGCCGCGCCGCGGGGGACCTCGCGCACGAGGG
>WQXW01000262.1 GCA_009781575.1 Solirubrobacterales bacterium | reverse complement strand
GAGCAGCGGCCGCTCCGTGTTTTGTTTTGAGGATTGGTTCCGCGCGGAACGAATCCTCTTTTTGAATCCCCCAACACCGCCTCCGACCCAGGCGTGTTCGACGCCGCCGGCGCGCGGCGCGCGGCGCGCGGCCGTGGAGCACGCTCTATTTTCCTGGACAGATGATCGTTCGCGGTTTTGTGGCGGCGGGGTCGGTGGCGGTCCTCGCCCTCTCCTCCTGTGGCGGGAGCGGCGGCGCGCCAAAATCCCCGCCCCGCGCACAGGCCGGCGCCCTCGCCGGGGCCGCGCGAGCGGGCGCCGTAGCCCTGGCTGCGCGAGGGGGCACCGCCAACCGGGCCGCACGAGCGGGCGCCATCCGCCGGGCGGGCGCGCGGCGCAGCGATCCCCCGCGCGGTCCCGGCGGGCCGGGCGCTTCGGCGCACCTGCCCCATCCGCCCGCGCCCGCGGCGTCGGCCGCGCACGAGGTGAGCGGCAAGGTGGGCAGCACGCCGGAGCGCCTGCCGGCCGCGTCGGGCGTGGGCAGCCTGCACGTGGCCACCGGCGCGGCGTCCGACGCGCAGATCAGGAAGGAGCTCGCGCACATGCGCGCGGCGGGCGTGGTGCCGCCGTCGGGCAACTCGGTGCAGTCCTTCGAACAGGGGCCCACCTACACCTTCGCGGCGGAAGGCAACTGGGCATTTCCGATTCAGCCGCTGTCGGTGGCGCTCGGGCCGCAGACCTGGAGCCAGGACCAGGGGGTGGACATCGCGACCGCCAACGCCGCCTGCGGCCCCGGCGCGGTGGAGGTCGCGATCACACAGGGCACGATCGTCCAGGAGGGCATCTCGGGGTTTGGCCCCTATGCGCCGATCGAGCGCATCGGAGGCGGGCCGTATGCCGGTTGGTACGTCTACTACGGACACGCCGCCCCCGCGGTGGTGCCGGTGGGCGCGCACGTGCTCGCCGGCCAGCCGATCGCGGAGGTCGGCTGCGGCATCGTCGGCCTCTCCTCGGGCCCCCATCTCGAGATCGGCCTGACCCCGCCCGGCGGTGCCACGTGCTGCCCCGCGCTCGGCGCAACCGCCCCAACCGTGACCGCGCTGATGGAACAGCTCTACGCGAGGGCCCGCCGCTGAAGCAGCGGTGCGGTGCGGCGGCGGGGCTGGCGCCTCGTGCGCCGCCTCTGCTTGCTCGTGTGCTTGGACCTGCCCTTCTTCGTCGTCCTCACACACCGACCGCCCACGCGGCGCATGCCCTTCCGGCACGCCGCCGGCCGCGTTTCGCTCGGCGCGGTCGCGCCGCTCTCAACGGGCCACGCGGCCAACGGCTCGGTGAGCAGCGGCAGCTCCTGCACGGCGATCTGGTCGGGCGGATAGGCCGCGGTGGTGAATTCGTTCACCCCGCCTTCGCTCGTTCCGTCGGCGTTGGTGGCGACCAGCTTGTAGTAGTAGCTCGTATTCGCCGCCAGCCCGTGGAGCACGAGCGTTGCGGGCGCCTCGTTGAACCCGGCGCCGACCGAGCCGAGCCCGGTGGGCGGGCCGAATCGGCTCCTGCTGGTCGACACCTCGAACCCGTAGCTGGTGACCAACCCGCTGGTCGACACGAGCCCTTCGAGTGTCGCGCTCGAGGTGGTCACGGCGCTCGCGCCCCCGGTGCTCACCGTTGGCGGGCTGCCGGGCAGCGACTCGAATGTGGCGTCCGGCCCGCGCGTGACGCCGGCGCCGTCCTTTGCGACCAAGCGGTAGTGATAGACGGTGGCGCTCTGCAGTTCCGAGGCCACCGCCTGCACCGCGCGTTCGCCGAACTGCGTGGTGCCCACTTCCAGTTCCGGGGTGTCGTACCCGTATTCGGTGGTCGTACCGTATTCGAAGTAGTAATGCGTGTTTTCGTTGTTCGGGTTGACTATGCCGTGCAGCACTGCGCTCTGGCGCGTGACGTTGCTCGCGCTCTGCGCGATCACCACCGGCGGCGCCGGCAGCGTGCGGCTGGCCACTTCTGATCCGTAGCCCGTCCCGAGGCTGTTCCGGCATACGAACGTATCGTGATATTCCATGTTGGGTTCCAGCCCGCCCGCCTTCTCCGAGACCTCCACGACCTTCGATTCCGGGCCGACCTTCTGCTTGGCGGTCATCGTCTTTTTGGTGGCGCCCCCTTCGTATTCAAACCAGCATTCGGCTTCGTAGCCGTTGGCGTTCAGTTCGCCGTTGAATTCTTCTTCGGTCGGGGTCAGGGGGAGCGCGGGCAGCGTGCCGAGATGTTCCACGGCGATCAGGGTCGTGAAGGTGTTGGTCGCTCCGTAATTCTTGCCGTTTTCGTTTTCCGCCACGAGGCGATAGCTGTATGTGGTCGAGGTTTTCAACCCGGCCAATTTGGCGGTGGCGGGGTGTGACGTTTCGTCTTCGGCTTCCTGCACCGCAGTCGTCTGGCCGAGCGCGGACGTTTCGCCGTATTCGAAGTGGTACCGGGCTTTAGTTTTGTCGGGGTTGACCGTTCCTGCGAGGGTCGCCGTGGTGCGCGCCACTTCCGAGGATCCTTCGGTGGTCACGTCCGGCACCAGCGCGGTGGGCGCGAACACGTCCACGCGCCCGGCTTTGTACCGGTAATAATCGGCCACGAACACGTCGCCTTCCGGACCGACCGCGACACTCTCGGGTTCCTGCAACTGTTCGCCGGTCCTGGTCAGGTTGAATTCGTCGACGAAGCTGCCGGCAGCGTCGAACTGCTCGACCTCGTTGCCGACGAGGAGGTACACCGCTCCATCCGCCGGATCCACGGCGATGTCGCGGATCCCTTCGATTGCTTTCCCGCCGTCTCCGGTGATCTGTCGCACGTATTCGTATTTGCCGCCTACCAGCGGCTTGAACACATCGATTGCTCCGCTGTCGACCACGTACACTTCGCCGCTCGCTTCGTTCACCGCGACGCCGTAGGGACCGGCGAACTGTTCGCTTGCGCCGGTGATCTGTGTCACATAGGTTTCCGCGCCGCCGCCGCCGGGCTTCAGCACGTCCACCACTTTGCCGGAATAGTCGGTCACATACACCTCGCCCCGATCGGGGTCGGCCGGGTTGCTCGAGTTGTCCACCGCCACCTGTTGGTATTCGTTGCCGAAATTTTCGCCTGGCGTCTGCTTGCCTTCCCACGTGGCCTCGTATTCGCGGTTGGCGTTGAACAGCTCCACGTTGGGAAAGGTGGGGAGATAGATTTCACCGCTCGCGCGACTCACCGCCAGGCTGCGTGCATAATGTGAACGGAGCTCCGTCGAGCTGAGCTGAGCGACGAAGCCTCCGGCGAAGGTGAACTCGTCCAGGTTGAAGCCTTCGGCGTTCCAGACGTAGAGGTTGCCCGCGCGCGTCATGTGCAACGACCGTCGCTGCGCTCGGCACTGTGAAACGAGCGCTGGCTCAGTTGCGACTGAGCAGGTACGCGCGCACGAAGCCGTCGAGATCGCCGTCCAGCACGCGCTGCACATCGCCGGTCTCCTGCGTGGTGCGGTGGTCCTTGACCATCGTGTACGGATGGGTCACGTAGGAGCGGATCTGCGAGCCGAAGTTGACATCCTGCGCCTCGCCCTTCTCGCGCGCGATCTCCGCGGCGCGTTCGCGCTCGGCGCGCTCGAGCAGCTTGGCG
>WQXW01000261.1 GCA_009781575.1 Solirubrobacterales bacterium | reverse complement strand
GGTCTTCTCCTCCGGGTACTGCACCGTCACCGTGCCCTCCGGGATGCGCGCCAGCACGGTGCCCAGCCCGCGCACCGTCTCGCGGAAGGAGCGCCAGAAGCCGCGCGCCGCGCCCGGCTCCGGCGCGCGCTGCACCTCCACCACATCGCCCTCCGGGTTCCACGCCATCAGTGACTCACCACCACGACCACCGCTGTCACCAGCGCGTTGAGCGTCGCCAGCGGCAGCAGCACCTTCCAGCCGAGGCTCATCAGCTGGTCGTAGCGCAACCGCGGCAGCGTCGCGCGCACCCACATGAACAGGAAGGTGATGATCGACATCTTGAACAGCACCACGAAGGGGTCCACCCAGCCGGGGGGGTCGATGCCGAACGGCAACAGCCACCCGCCGAGGAACACCGTGGTCACGATCCCCGACACCACCAGCACGTTGAGGTACTCCGCGAAGTAGTACGACGCGAAGCGGCCGCCGCCGAACTCGGTGTTGTAGCCGCCCACCAGCTCCGCGTCGGCCTCGGTGAGGTCGAACGGCGCGCGGTTGGTCTCCGCGAAGCCCGCGATCAGGAAGATCACAAAGCCCGCGAACTGGGGGATGAGGTACCACATGCCCTCCTGCGCGTGCACGATGCCCGTCAGCGACAGCGTCTGCGCGGTGAAGATCACACCCAGCAGCGCCAGCCCCTGGGAGACCTCGTAGGAGATCAGCTGCGCCGCGCCCCGCATCGCGCCGAGGAATGAGTACTTGGAGCCCGACGACCAGCCGCCCAGCATGATCCCGTAGAACGCCACCGCGCCGAACGCGAACAGGTACAGCGGGCCGATCGACACGTCCACGCCGTACAGCCCCACCTTGGTGCCGAAGATGTCCTGCACGTCGCCGAACGGGATCAGCGCGAACGCCGCCGCCGCGGTGAGGATCGAGATCACCGGCGCGATCGCGAACAGCATGCCCACCGAGGTCGCCGGGCGGAACTGCTCCTTGGTCAGCAGCTTCACGATGTCCGCCATCGGCTGCAACAGCCCAAAGGGGCCCACGCGGTTGGGGCCGTACCGGCTCTGGAAGCGGCCCAACAGCTTCCGTTCGCCGATCAGCACCAGCGGCACCAGCTGCAACGCCACCGCGAAGATCACGATCGCCTTGATCACCTGCATCCACCACGGCTCGTAGTAGCCGACCACCGCGGGCGCCATCACTGTGAATCCGCCCCGCCGGTGGTGGATGTTGCGACGCCGCTCCCGCCCGCGCCGGCAGTGGGCTGGCCCGCGCCGGGCTGGGCCACACCGGGATGGGCCGCGCCGGGATGGGCCGCGCCGGAGCCGGACCAGTCGGCGGGGGGCGCCTCGGCGGACGCCGCATGGGGCCGGGCCGGCGGGCGCTCCTGCCAGCGAGTTCCTCTGGCTCCGATGTCATCGAGCGTGAGGCCCTCGTAGAAGGGCACCGCGCGCATCAGCTGCGCGGTGGCCATCGGGCCCGACAGCACCTCGAGGTCCACGCCCAGCCGCGCCGCGAGCTCCGCGATCACCGACCAGCCCTCGCGCGCCTCGCCGTGATGGCCGATCGCCGGGCGCAGCCGCTGGATGCGCCCGTCGGGGTGCACCACCGTGCCCTCCTTCTGCGGGTGCGACTCCGCGGGGAAGATCACGTTGGCGTGCTCGCGCAACCCCTCGGTGAGGAACGCGCCGTGCGCGATCACGCTCGACGCGCGCTCGAGCGCGCGCTGCCACGGCGCCGCGCTGTCCATCTGCACGAGCGGGTCGCACTCCAGCAGGTACAGCGCGCTGAGCTCGCCCTCCGCCAGCGCCCGCGCGATCGCGTGCGTGTCGCGGCCGGGGCCCGAATCGGGACCACGGCTGGGATCGGGGCCAGGGCCGGAATCCGCACCACGGTTGGAATCAGGGCCAGGGCCGAAGTCGGGACCGGGGCCCGAGTCGGCACCACGGCTGGAATCGGGGCCAGGGCCGGAATCGGCACTACGGTTGGAATCAGGGCCGGAGCTCGAGTCGGGACCGGAGCTCGAGTCGGGACCGGGGCCGGGGCTCGAGTCGGGACCGGGGCCGGGGCTCGAGTCGGGACCGGCACCGGGGCCGGCCGCGGGCGGGGAGAGTCCCGGGCCGGCGTTGGGCAGCACGCCGGCCTCACGTAGGCCGCGGCCGTTGGCGGACGACGGCACTTCCAGCAGTCCCGCGCCGTCGGTGCGCTTCATGCCCAGCTCCGAGGCGATTTGCAGCAGCGCGCGCGCGCCGTCGGCGCCGTGGGGTCCGGCGGTGAGGCGCTCGCCCCAGAGGATCGCCACCTCGCGCGCGCGCTCCTGGGGGGGCTCGCCGGCGGGGCGTTCGCCCGCGGGGCGCTCGGCGGAGGGGGGCTCGCCGGCGGGGCGCTCACCGGCGGGGCGTTCGCCGGCGGGGCCGTCGCCGGAGGGGCCGTCGCCGGAGGTGCCCGCGGTGGCGGGGCGCTCGGCGGCGGGGTGTTCGGCGTCCTTGCGGGGGTTCTCGCCGGCCAGCAGCGCGGCCAGCGCCCGCACCTGGTTGGGGTCCGCGCCGGCCTCGCGCGCCAGGGCGTCGAGTTGGGCGGGGTCCTCGCCCGCCAGCGCCGCGCGCAGGGCCAGCGCCAGCTGCGCGCCCGCGCCGGGGCGGTATCGCAGCGACAGCGTTGCGCGGGGGTCCAGGGTGCTGGGGGCCTCGGAGGCGATCGCCAGCGTGGTGCCGTGGCGGCGCACTCCCTTGCGCAGGCGCAGGTCCACGATCGGCATCTCCTGCACCGGCTCGCAGTCCAGTACCAGCACCACCTCGGCGTGCTCCAGGTCGCTCACGCGGGCCTGCAACTGCGGGGCGGCCAGCGCGCGGTGCAGATCCAGCTCCAGCGCGCCCGCGCGCCGCGAGTCGAGGTCGGGGGAGCCCAGCGCCTCGCGCATCAGGCGGCCCAGCAGGAAGCCCTCCTCGTTGGTCGCCCCGCCCCCCGCCAGCGCGCCGGTGCGCGTGCCCGCGCGGCGCAGTGCGCCCGCCGCCTCATCCAGCGCTCGCTCCCAGGAGACCGGCCGCAGGGTTCCGCCGTCGCGCAACAGCGGCTCCGTGATCCGCTGCGCGCTGTGGATCTCGCGCTTCGCCGCGAAGCGGCCCCGATCGCACAGCCAGCCGTCGTCGACCTCCGGGTTGTCGCGCGCCAGCACGCGCAGCACGCGGTCGTCGCGCACGGTGAAGGAGACGTTGCACTGCGACGGGCACAGCGTGCAGATCGAGCCCGAGCCCTCGATGTCCCACGGGCGCGCGCGGAAGCGGTAGTCCAGCGAGGTCAGCGCGCCCACCGGGCACAGCTCGATGATGTTGCCCGAGAACGGCGCCTCGTAGGGGTGGCCGTCGAAGGTCGCCACGTAGGAGTGCGCGCCCCGCTCCAGCAGCACCAGCTGGTGGTCTTCCGGCACCTCCTGCGAGTAGCGCACGCACCGGTAACACACGATGCACCGCTCGCGGTCGATCGCGATCTTCTCCGAGAGCGCCAGCGGCTTGACGAAGTGGCGCTTTCCCTCGACGAAGCGGGAGACGCCGCCGCCCCAGCCGAAGCTGATGTCCTGCAGCGGGCACTCGCCGCCCTTGTCGCAGACGGGGCAGTCCAGCGG
>WQXW01000260.1 GCA_009781575.1 Solirubrobacterales bacterium | reverse complement strand
GCCCCGCGCTCAGGCCGGTTGCCGCACGCGAGCCGCCATCAGCGCGAGCTCCTTGGGGCGCAGCAGCAGGATCAGCTCCGCGCGCGCGCCGGCGAGCGCCAGCGCGGCCAGGCCGCCCTTCTTCAGATCGGCGGCGCCGCCGGTGAGCGAGGCGATCACGTTGGAGAGGTCCGGCTCGTGGCCGACCAGCAGCAGGCGGTTGCGCGCGCCCACGTGCGCAAACGCGCCGAGTGCGGCGGAGGAGTCGAAGCCGCGGTCGAGTGGCGCGTAGCTCTGGAGAGGCGGGCGCGTGTGGTCGCTCCACTCCGCGACGGCGAGCTCGGCGGTGCGCCGCGCGCGCACCCTGGGGCTCGCGAGGACCGCGTCGAAGGTCACCCTCATGCCGGCGAGCGCCATCCCGGCGGCGGCGGCCTGGCGCTCGCCGCGCGAGGTGAGCTGGCGCTCGTGATCGGGTCGCGTGCCGTGGGGCTCCGCGTCGGCGTGACGCAGCAGCCAGATCTGGCGGGCCATGTCGAGTGCAACGGTAGCGGAGGCGGCGGCGCAAAGCGGTAGCGTTGTGAACGAGGTCCATGGAGAGCGATCGAGCGCAAACCCAGCACAGCGCGGCCGGCGTGTTGAGGCCACAGGCGCGCGCGCCCGGGCGCGAGGAGATCGATCTGCGCGAGCCGTCGCTGTACATCAACCGCGAGCTGTCGTGGATCGACTTCAACGAGCGGGTGCTGGAGCTCGCCGAGGACGCGCGCGTGCCGCTGCTGGAGCGGCTCAAGTTCTGCGCGATCTACTCGAGCAACCTCGACGAGCACTTCATGGTGCGCGTGGCCGGCCTGCACGACCAGATCGACGCCGGCGTGGACCGCCCCGGCCAGGACGGCCTCACACCGAGCGAGACGATCGCGGGGATCCGCGAGCGGGTGCTCGAGCTGGGCGGTCGCCTGACGAGGTGCTTCGAGGGCACGCTGCGCCCGGCGCTGGCGGAGCACGGCGTGCACCTGGTCTCCTACGAGCAGCTCGACGGTCCCCAGCGCGCGGAGGTGCGCGCCCACTTCGAGCGGGCGATCTTCCCCGCGCTCACGCCGCTGGCCGTGGCCCCCGGGCGGCCGTTCCCCTACATCTCCAACCTGTCGCTGAGCCTCGCGGTGCTGGTGCGCGATCCGGTGAGCGGCCAGCGGGTGTTCGCGCGCGTGAAGGTCCCCACCGAGATCCTCCCCCGCTTCGTGCCGGTGGGATCGCGGGCCGAGACGGCGGCATCGCGGGCCGAGCCGCTGGGATCGCGGGCGGCGGCGGAGAGCGCGGGCGAGGGGCATCCGCTCACGCTGGTGCCGCTGGAGGAGGTGATCGCGCACCATCTGGACTCGCTGTTCCCGGGCGTGGAGATCACCGATTACGACGTGTTCCGGGTGACGCGGGACGCCGATCTGGAGGTGTCGGACGACGCGGCGGACCTGTTGCAGGCGGTCGAGGACGAGCTGCGCAGGCGCCGCTTCGGCGAGGTGGTGCGCGTGGAGATCGGCGCGCGCATGTCGGCGGAGCTGCGCGAGGAGCTGATCGCCCAGCTGGGCGTGCGGGGCAGCGAGGTGTATCCGGTGGACGGCCTGCTGGACATGAGCGCGCTGTGGCAGATCGCGGGGCTGGGAGGGATGGCGGAGCTGCGCTTCCCGCCGCTGAGCGGCACCACGCACCCGCGCCTGTTGCGCCAGGAGGGCGAGCGGCCGGACGTGCTGGCCGCGATGCGCGAAGGCGACCTACTGGTGCACCACCCGTACGACTCGTTCGCGACCTCGGTGGAGCGCTTCGTGGAGCAGGCGGTGGCCGACCCCAACGTGCTGGCGATCAAGCAGACGGTGTATCGCACCAGCGACGACTCCACGCTGGTGCCGGCGGCGATCGACGCGACCGACCGGGGCAAGCAGGCGGTGGCGCTCGTGGAGCTGACGGCGCGCTTCGACGAGCGCACCAACATCCACTGGGCGAAGGCGCTGGAGGAGGCGGGCGTGCACGTGGTGTACGGGCTGCCGGCGCTGAAGACCCACGCCAAGTGCGTGCTGGTGGTGCGTCGCGAGGGGGACGGCGTGCGCAACTACGTGCACGTGGGCACTGGCAACTACAACTCGGCCACCGCGCGCCTGTACACCGACCTGGGCCTGTTCACCATCGATGAGGAGATCGGCGCGGACGTGGCGGACATGTTCAACTACCTCACCGGCTACGGTCGCCCGCTGCACTTCCGGCGCGTGCTGATGGCCCCCGACCAGCTGCGCAAGGGCATCTGCGACCAGATCGACGCCACGATCGCGGCTCACTCTCACGACTCGCCGGCGCGCATCGTGATGAAGATGAACTCGCTGGTCGACGGCCGGTGCATCCGCGCGCTGTACCGCGCCTCGCAGGCGGGTGTACGGGTGGACCTCAACGTGCGGGGCATCTGCTGCCTGCGTCCCGGCGTGGAGGGTGTCTCGGAGAACATCCGCGTGGTCTCGATCGTGGGCCGCCTGTTGGAGCACTCCCGCGTGTACACCTTCGAACGGGGTGGCGAGCACACGGTGTACATCGCCTCGGCCGACCTGATGCCGCGCAACCTCGACCACAGGGTGGAGCTGGCGGTGCCGGTCACCGCTCCGGAGCTGGTGAGCGAGCTGCTGGACATGCTGGAGCGCGCCTTCGCGGACAACCAGAACTCGTGGGTGCTCGACGCGCAGGGCCGCTGGCACCGCCGCGTGCCGGCCCCCGGCGAGCCGGAGCGCAGCCTCCAGCTGGAGTTGGCCGAGCTGCACGCGCACCGCACCGCATTGGTGGAGCAGCGCGCCGGGGATCACCGCTCCCCAGAGGATCTCCCGGCCAGATAGCCCGGTGTCCCGGCTCGTGTGGGGGGGCGTGGGCCGGCGCCCCGCTCCAGCGGTGCCGGTGCCGGTGCCGGTGCCGGTGCCGGTCGAGCACCGTCCGTTGCGTTTTTTGTTTTAAGGATTGGTTCCGCGCGGAACGAATCCTCTTTTCAAAACCCCCAACGGCGCCTCGGACAGGTGTGTTCGAGGCCGCCCCGCCAGATTTCCGCAAAATGCGACTCTTCATTGCGCCCCCCGTGCGCGCCCAAGCGAGCACGGGGCGAGCTCCCCACACCGCCGCGCCCCGCCGCGCCCCGGCCCGCAGATCAGCTCTGGGCCGGCGTGGCCGGGAGCGAGCGGAGCGCGGCGCGCAGGTCGTCGAGCGACTCGAAGTCCAGGCCCAGCAGGTGGTCCTGGCGGTGGCGCACCACCCCCTGCTCGTCGATCAGCAGCGTCGCGCGGCGCGTGGTGTTGAGGCCCGGCATGAGCGCGCCGTAGGTGCGGGCCACGCGCTTGTCCACGTCGGCCAGCAGCGGCACGTTGAGCGAGTGTTTGGCCGTGAACCGCTGGTGGGAGTCGAGGCTCTGCGCGGAGATGCCCACGACCGTGGCATCCAGCTCGGAGAGCTCCTCCGGACGGTCCCTGTAGGAGCAGAACTGCCGGGTGCACACCATCGTCTCATCGCCCGGGTAGAAGAGCAGGATCACCCGCTCGCCGCGATGATCGGAGAGCTTGAACGGCCCTTCGGTGCCCGGCAGCTCGAAGTCGGGCGCCATCTCCCCCACCCTGGGTGTCCTCGCCACGTGCGCGCCTTTC
>WQXW01000259.1 GCA_009781575.1 Solirubrobacterales bacterium | reverse complement strand
GCGCCGAACCGCTCGACCGCGCGCGCCGACACCCCCAGCGAGAGCACCGCGATGCAGAAGGTCAGCGGCAGGAACGCCAAGCCCGTTTGGATCGCGTTGTAGTGGAGCACCCGCTCGAGGTACAGCGAGCCGAGGAAGAATGCGGAGAACATGCCGGTCACCAGCAGGCCGCGCACCACGCTGGAGCCCATCAGCAGCCGCAATCGCAGGATGCGCAGCGGCATGATCGGGTTCGATATGCGGGCCTCGAGCGCGAGGAACCCGCCCAGCAGCGCCAGCGACGCACCGCCCACCCCGAGTGTGCGCGCCGAGAGGAGGCCGTATTCACTCGACTTCACGATCGCAAACGCGCCGAGCATCGTGGCGAGCGTGATCAGGATCGAGCCGGCGATGTCGATCCCGCCGGCGAGCCCGATCCCCTCGTTCTCCTCGATCAGCGCCGAGCCCAGCAGGAACGCCAGCACGCCGATTGGCACGTTGACGAAGAAGATCCAGTGCCAGTCCAGCGACTGTGTGAGCGCGCCGCCCGCCAGCAGCCCGATCGAGCCGCCGCCGGCGGACACGAACGCGTACAGCCCCATCGCCTTCGCCTGATCCGCCTTCTCGGGGAACTCGGTCACGATGATCGCCAGGATCACGGCCGACGCCACCGCGCCGCCGACCCCCTGCAACAGGCGCGCGCCGATCAGCATCCCCTGGCTGACCGCCACCCCGCACAGCATCGACGCGCCTGTGAACAGCACGAGACCGGCGAGGAACACTCTCTTGCGCCCGATCAGGTCGCCCAGGCGCCCGGCCAGCAGCAGAAAGCCGCCAAAGGTGATGAGGTAACCGTTCATCACCCACGTGAGGTTGCCCTGCGAAAAATGGAGGTCGTGCTGGATCGACGGCAGCGCCACGTTGACGATCGTGGCGTCCAGCACCATCATCAGCTGTCCGAGGCACAGCACGATCAGCGCCAGCCAGCGCCGCCGCTCGCGCCGCCGCGCGAGCTCGTCGAGATCGGTTGCCTGCTCTGGGTGCGCGGCGGTGGCGGGGCTCATGGCTGCTCCTTGCTCTCGGCGTCTCCACGGCGGTGCGTCGTCGTCTCGCCCTCCCCTGGAGCACTATAGCATGGATCGTCACTGTTGTAATTATGATCGTTTGCTTTGTGATGATCTGTACCAGTGGTATAATGGGGCCGTTATGGAGCAGGAGCGGTGCCGGCAGCGGGACGGGGACGGGGGCGGGGAGCGCGAGCGGTGCTACACGCCGGGCTCGATGGTCCTGCTGACGCGCCTGGCCAAGCAGGTGTACCGGCGCACCAGCGAGGAGCTGCTGGGGATGCCGTTGCGCCATCTGATGACACTCAGCTACCTGCGCGACCACGACGGCGCGCCCCAGCAGGAGCTGGCGGAGGCGTTCTGCATGGACGCCAACAACGTGGTGCTCCTCCTCAACGAGTTGGAGGATCTGGGCCAGATCGCCCGCCGCCGCGACCCCGCCGATCGCCGCCGCCACCGCGTGGAGCTCACCGCGGCCGGGCGTGCCGCGCTGGCGGGGGCAGAGCGCGCGCAGGAAAGCATCGAGCACGAGGTGCTGGGCGCGCTGGACCCGGAGGAGCGGGCCACGCTGTGGCGGCTCCTCACGCGCGCGCTGTATGGCTCCGAAGCGGCCTCACCCACGGCGGCCGGCGCCGAGTCCGAGCTCACCCCCGCGCGCTGACGCCTCCGGTGGCCTCGACGTCTGGTGGCCGGCCTGGCCCGGGCCGGGCCGCGCCGGGCCGGGCCGGGGCGCCCGCTGCGGCGGCGCGAGTCGAGCTCCGTCTGTTGCGTTTTTTGTTTTGAGGATTGGTTCCGCGCGGAACGAATCCTCAAAACAAATCCCCCAACGGCGCCTCCGACAGGTGTGTTCGAGTCCAGGCCATCAGCATTGGCTCGCGCTCCTCACCGAGCGCCGACCGTGGGGCGCGCCGGCACGGGTGGAGCCTCACGCGCGCGCTCCTCCTCGCGGTCGCGGGCCGGCTCCTCGTGGTGGTACACCCCGCCGCGTGCGAGCGAGGCGAGCGCGCCCAGCACGCACGCCACGATCGCGAACGCGAAGGCCTCCTGCAGCCCGTGGCTGAACGGTGTGGAGATCAGCTGGGGGAAGAACGAGCGGCCGGTGAGCGCCGCCTGGGCGTGCGCGCTCAGGTGCGCCAGCGCGTGCGCGCCCAGCAGGTGCTGGATGGGGTTGTATCCGAGGAACGCGGCAAACAGGATCGATATCGGTGGGAGGTGCGCCACGTGCGAGGCCAGCGCCGGCGGGACCCCGTGCGATTGCAGTCCCGAGAGGAGCGTGTGTGACAGCGTGCCCGACAGGCCGATGATCATGAGTGTGAAGAACACGCCTATCGACACGACCTGTGCGGAGTTCTGGAAGGTCTGGTTCATGCCGCCGCCCGCGCCGCGGTCGCCGGGTGGGAGGCTGTTCATCACCGCCGCGCGGTTGGGCGAAGCGAACATGCCCATCGCCACCCCGGTGAGCGCCAGCGCGAGCGCGAACAGGGGATAGGAGAAGTCGATCGGCAGCAGCGCCAGCAGCACGAAGCTGAGCGCGGTGCCGAGCATGCCGCCGCTGGCGAAGCCCCGCGCGCCGAACCGGTCCGACAGATACCCCGACACGGGGCCCGCGATCAGCATGCCGGCGGTGAGCGGCAACATGTATATCCCCGCCCACAGCGGGGTGCGGGCGAAGTTGTAGCCGTGCAGTGGAAGCCAGATGCCCTGCAACCAGATGATGAGCATGAACATCAGGCCGCCGCGCGCCACCGCGGAGAGGAACGTGGACAGCGTGCCAAAGGTGAACGCGCGGATGCGAAACAGGGGAAGCTGGAACATCGGGTCCTTCACACGGCGCTCCACCACAGCGAACGCCGCCAGGCACGCCACACCCACGCCCACCAGCGCCAGCACGCGCGGGCTCCCCCAGCCGGTGGCGTGGTGCCCGTAGGGCCGGATCCCATAGGTCACCGCCACCATCAGCGACACCAGCCCCACGGCGAACAGCACGTTGCCGGGCCAGTCGATCGGGCGCCGCCGCGGCTGCGAGCGCTCCTCGAGCTTGCGATACGCCCACACGGTGCCGAACAACCCCACCGGCACCGAGATCAGGAACACCAGGCGCCAGTTGATCGGCGCCAGCAGACCGCCCAGCACGAGCCCGACAAACATGCCCGACACGCCCACGATGTTGTTGATCCCGAGTGCCATGCCCCGCTGGTTGGCGGGGAACGCGTCGGTGATGATCGCCGCCGCGTTGGCCATCAGGCAGGCGCCCCCGATCCCCTGCACGATGCGCAGCACGATCAGATAGTCCGCCGCTGCCTTGCCGTGCAGCCAGTCGACAGCCAGCGCCAGCGAGGCCACGGTGTACACCACGAACCCCAGGTTGTAGATGCGCACGCGCCCGTACATGTCGCCGAGCCGGCCGAGCGACACGATCAACACACTGCCCACGATCATGTAGCCGAGGATCATCCACAGCAGGTAGAAGCTGTTGCCCGCCACCAGCGGGTCGAGGTGAATGCCCCGGAAGATGTTGGGCATCGCGATGATCGTGATCGACACGTCCAGCGTGGCCAGCAGCACCGCCAGCGTGACGTTGGAGAGCGCGATCCACTTGTAACGGTC
>WQXW01000258.1 GCA_009781575.1 Solirubrobacterales bacterium | reverse complement strand
TCACACCTCACCGCGGCGTCGCCTGTGCGTTGATCGTTCACCTGTGTCTCCTCGTGTTCTGTTGTGGGCGTTGCGGACCGCACGGTCATCCGCCGGCCCGATCGAGTATCAGTGCGTTGAAGGGCGGGGCTCCCTGGGGGGCGATCTGGAAGTTCAGACCCCACGCGCCGACCATCACCAGCGCCGGCGCCGAGCGCGAGTAGGTGCCCGGCCTCGTCTCGGCCAGCTGGTACTCCTGCTCGGGCATCTGCATCGTGGTCATGTCGAAGGTGAGGGTGACATTTGCCCCTCGCACCGGCTGGCCGTTCTTGGTGACCCTCAGCGCAAAGGAATCGGGCGCGGCGGCGCGGTTGGGGGATACCAACAGCTCCAGCTGATAGCCCGCGCGCGAGATGGTGCGCGCGACGGTGCCGGGGCCCACCTTCGCGAGCGCCGAGTTCTGCAGCGCGAACGCCGGCGGTGGCGGCGCGAGGCTCGACAGCACGGCCGCAGCGAACACCACGCCCGTGACCACGACCACCTCGCCGCTCACCGCCCAGCGCAGCAGCCGTGCGCCGCCCTCACCGACCTCCGGGCGCTGGCGTGCGAGGAGCAACCGCGGGCGCGAGCGCAGCAGGTTCACGGAGGCGATCGCCAGCGCGAGCAGCAGCAGACCGCTCTTCACGAGGATCGCCTGCCCGTAGCCGGTCAGCCACAGCGCATCGAGCGCGGGAAGGTGATCGACGGCCTCGCCGATCCCGCTGCCCGCCAGCACGAGCACCGACCCGAGCGCCACCGCGGAGAAGCGGGGCACGCACACCGAGAGCGCCGCCACGCGCCTGTGTGCGGGCAGCGCAAACCAGATCACCAGCAGCCCGACCAAACCCCCAAGCCACACCGAGCCGGCGGCGAGGTGAAGCCAGTCGAACAGCAGCGTGAGACCGCGCGGCGAGGTCTGCGCGGCATGACCGGCCGCGCCCGGCACGATCAGGAGCGCCGCGCCGGCGAGCAGCCCGCCCCAGATCGCGGCGAGCTCGGCCAGCGAGCGGCGCTCGCGCTCGGGGCGATCGAGCCACAGCGAGATCCAGGCGGCGACGGCGAACAGCGCAAAGCAGAGCTCCAGATCGAGGATCGCACGGCCGAATGCGGTCGCGTTGTACAGCGGCACCAGCGCGCCCACGTCGAACACCGAGCGCAGCGAGTCGTTGGCGGTCGCGAAGTCGAGATAGACCGGGATCGCGACCAGCGCGAGCAGCGAGCAGCTCACGAACGCCACCGAGAGCGCGCGCAGGCGCACGCCCGCCACGCGCCGGACAACAGGGCGCGCGATGAACATCCTCAGCACGAACAACCCGATCGCAACCATCACCGACACGAACATCACCCAGCGCGCGGTCAGCAGGTTGGGGCTCGTTGCGGTCGCCGAGATGCTCGGCACCTTGAATTCGGGCGCCGGTCCGGGGCTGGGCCCCACGGCGTAGGTGAACGCGCCCTGCACCGGGTGGCCGTCGACCGAGATCGCGCGCCAGTAGATCAGGTACCACCCCTCGGGGAGATGAGCCCGCAGCGGCACGACGAGCGTGTCGGGGTTCGACGGCGCGCGGCTCGGCGACCCGGTCGTCTCCTGCTTGCCCGCGGCGTTGGTGACCGAGATGATCGCAAAGCGCGGCTCGACCGCCTCGTCGTAGGTCAGCTGGATCGTGGCGGGCGGTTTGTTGAGCACTTCGCTGGCGGAGGGCACGGTCTTCACCAGGTAGGCGTGCGCGAAGGCGCAGCTGGGGGCCGCCAGGGCCCCCAGCACCGCCGCCAGCGCGCAGAGGAGCCGCGCTCTGGAGCTCACCGCGGCACCTCCCTGGAAGCCCCCGCGCGCATCACGCCAGCGTCCGCTCGCCCGAGCCTCTGCTCACCAGCGCGAAGCCGCCGGCCAGCAGCCCGAGCGCGCCCAGGATGAGCGCGACGATCGACACCGCCGACACCCCGCCCCCGCCGAGCGAGCTCTTGGCTTCGATCGTCGGCGCCGGCGCGGGCGAGGACTCCGATCCCGCCCAGTTGACGATCGAGCCGTCGGAGTAGGTCTGCTGCACCTGGAAGGTGTAGGTCTTCGCCGAGGAGGGTTGGGCGAGGAACTGAAACAGCGAGTCCTCGCCGGTGGGCGTGTGCCCGCCGGTCCACGTCACGCGCGTGACCACCGCGTTTTCGCCCGAGCCGGTGTTCTGCACCTGCTGATGCCAGCCGGGCGGCGGGGGCACGAAGGAGTCGATGCCAAAGCCCGCCGGCACCGTCATCACGAGCTTCGTGGTCACGGCGCCGCTCTTCTCGGTGGGCACCGCGAGGCTGAACAGCTGCAGCTTGCCTGCCAGTGAAACCGCCGGGCTGATGCGGGCGTGAGCCCACGCGGCCCCCGGCAGCGAGAGTCCCAATCCGGCCAGCACGATCGCGCCGAGCGCGAACCGCGCGGTGGTGTGTTTGATCTTCATATCTGTCGATGCTCCTCCGTTTGTGGGTGGTCGACCCCGGGCGGCGGCGGTGCCGTGTCGGCGCGGCTGGCCGCGAGTGCAGTTGCAGTTGCGCCCGCGACCGCGCGGCAGCCTGCGACGGCGTTGTGCCCGCACGGCTGCGGCGTCCGCGGCTGCGGCGCACCGCACACGGTGCCCGCGACTGCCACGGCAGACCGCGCGGCGCCTCCCGGCCGGAAATCGGTTCTCGGTTGTGCGATCCGCTTACGCGGCGGAGGATCGGCGCGGCGGGCCGCGCCCGGACCACCCATCGGCCAGCGGCGCGGGGCGCGGCGCGAACCTCGCGCGCGGCGCCGCGGCGCAGGCCATGCCACCGAGCGCGGGCCGCGCACGGCCGGCCCGGCGCAGCGCGACCGCCTCCAGCACCCGGTGGGCGCCGTGGAGAATGGCGGCCAGCAGGAAGCCCACGGCGAGCGCCGCGGGGATCGCCCACCATCCGCCGTAGCCGAAGATGCCGGCCAACCCCGCGGGGTGCCCGCTCGCGAGCAGGCCCTCGAGGAACTCCTGGGTGGTGAAGATCGCCACCAGGCAGCCCGCGCAGAGCGCCCACAGCGCCGAAAAGGAGAGCGCGCGGCGCGGGAGCGAGCGCTCACTCCCGAGCGCTCCTCCCAGCGCGCGCAGGAAGGCGCCCACCGCAAGCGCGAGCGCCAGCACGATCCAGGGCACGAGCGAGTGCAGGTAGGAATGACCCTGACGCTCGAGCTCGACCCCCGCGCGGTTGCCGAACGCGAGCCAGTAGCGCAGCTGGTGGACCGCGAGCGCGCCCGCGGGCATGAGCGCCACCGCCGCGAGGCTCCTGATCACGCCGCCGCGTGGGCGCATGGCGATCATCGCCCCAGAAGATACCGCCGCGCGGGCACGCCTGGACGCGGCGGGCTCACGCGCGCAGCTCCCGCAGCGTGCGCTCCACGTCGCGGGGCGTGAACGGCCACAGATACAGCGCGCGCACGTCCCCGTTGGGGTCGACGATGTAGGCGAGCTCGTCGTGGCCGGTCTCGTGGATCGTCTTCCCCGCGATCCGCTTCGTTTCCACGTCGACTTCGACCCGGTAGCTCTTCCACACCCTCCTCAGCTGTGTGAGCGACCCGACCGCCCAGCGCCACTGCGGCACCAGATGCCACCTGCTGTTGTCCTGGAGCATGTTGGCGCGCGAGTCGGCCCACGGG
>WQXW01000257.1 GCA_009781575.1 Solirubrobacterales bacterium | reverse complement strand
CGGGCGCCCGTGGATGCCCAGCTCCACGAAGGTGCCGTCGTCCACCAGCAGCGCGATCCGCTCGCGCGCGGTCAGCTTCTCCTGCGCGTGCTGGCGCGCGATCTTCTCCTCCCCCCCGCCCAGGCGGATCTTCGCGCGGCGCGCCTGCAGGTCCTCGACCAGCGGGCGCAACAGCGAGGGCGGCTGAGTGGCCTTCGCGCTCATCGCCCCTTCCATTCGGGCTCGCGCTTGGCGAAGAACGCGCTCACGCCCTCCACGATGTCCTCGGTGGAGACCGCCAGCGAGAGCTGGCCGCGCAGATACTCGAGCGCGTCTTCCAGGGACATGTCCATCTGGCGGCGCATCGCGGCCTTGCCCAGGCGCATGATCACCGGCGAGCGGCCGGCGAGGCGGCGGGCCCAGTCGCGCACCGCGCCCTCGAGCTCCTCGGGCGCCACGACCCGGTTGACGATGCCCGCGGCCAGCGCCGCCTGGGCGTCGATGCGCTCGCCCAGGAGCAGCAGCTCGTTGGCCTTCTTGCGCGCCACGTTGCGGTAGATGAGCGCCATGATCATGAACGGGAACGCGCCGATCGAGATCTCCGGGGTGCCAAAGGTGGCCCGCTCGGAGGCCACGATCAGATCGCACGCCAGCGCGATCCCCAGCGCGCCGGCCAGCACGTGGCCGCCGGCTTCGCAGATCGTGGGCTTCTCCAGCGCGAGGATCGTGCGGAACAGCTCCACGAACCGCTCGGTGGCGAAGTGCTTGTGCACCAGCGGCGCGTCCGCGGCGAAGCCGCCCAGGTTGGCGCCCGAGGAGAACACCGTCTCGTGCGAGGAGCGCAGCACCACACACCGCACGCGCTCCTCGCGCGCGGCCTCCGAGAAGCGCTCGATCAGCCCCTCCAGCATCTCCGCCGACAGCGCGTTGCGCGTGTCGGGCTCGTCGAGCGTGACGATCGCCACGCCGTGCTCATCCACGTCGTAGAGAACCGGCGCCGAGGAGGCCACGCGCGCCATCCTAGCCGGATCGCGCCCCCCGCGGGGAGTGCGAAGCGCTACTGCTCACTTCACCGCGAGATGCCGGTCGAGCGGTCGAGCGGTCGAGCGGCCGTTGCGTTTTTTGTTTTGAGGATTCATTCCGCGCGGAATGAATCCTTTTTTTGAATCCCCCAACGGCCGCTCAGGGCAGTTTGGGGCCGCTGACCGACATCACTTTGACCCCTTTGCGCTTGAGCAGCTTGTGGCGCGCGGCCTTACTGATCGTCTGGTTCGCGCTGGGCATGGTCACCGCGACGGGCGCGTTGATCCCGGTGATGTCGACCGAGGCGGTGGCCGCGATGCCGCTGACCTCCAGCTTGAGCACCGTGTGCACCGGCAGGCCGTTGGCGGCGATGAACACTTCCAGTTCCACCGACGGCTTGCCGATGAACTGGAGGTCGTTGAGCTGTTCTTCGGTGAACACACCCAGCAGCTCTTTGGGGTCGAAGTGCACGAGAAAGCCGGTGGTGGCCTGGTTGTCGACCGTGGCCGGCCCCGTGTCGGTGACGCTCTGGGAGTTGTTGACGATGCCCAGCAGCTTGGCGAAGGTGCCCAGCGGCCCGCCGCCCTTGCCGGCGGAGGTGGTTTCGGTGGGGTTGAACCCGATCACCTGGGAGAGCGGCTCCTTGGGGATCCGCACCCACTGGCGCCCGTGCTTGTACCGCGCGATCCACGGTTCCAGCACGTACAGCGTTTCGCCGAACAGCCGCTCCTGCGAGGTGCGGGGGCCGGCGTGGAGGGTCAGGTTGGCCTTCAGTTCGGAGCCCAGCTGCGCTTCGCCGGTGAACCCGTAGGAGAACGCGGCGTGCGATTTGCCGCTCAGCGGCACGCCGAACTGATACTGCGTGGTGAACGCCTCGGTGGACACCTGCAGCTGGGTCATCTTCTGCTCCAGCGCCTGCAGCGTGGGAGGCAGCGTCGCCGCCTGCGCCCCCTGCGCGGCCACCGCCGCGCCGACGCCCGCCATCGCCACCACGCCCGCGCTCGCGGCGACCGCCACACGCCCACACAGCTTCCCCTTGCTCATCTGCAGCCCTCTCCTCGCTCGCCAAACCTGCTGTCCGACCATCGAGCTTAGCCGCTCTCTCGCGCGCGCGGCGCAGCTGGGCGCCCAGGGCGCGGAGCCCCGCGGGCTCCGCTTGCGCGCTCCGGCGCCGCCGCAGGCTCGGGCACCGCCGGGCGCACGGCGCGGCCCGGTGCGGCCCGGCGCGGCCCGGTGCGGCCCAGCGCGGCGTGGCGTGGCGCGGAGTGGGACGTGCCACTGTTTACTTCGCCCCGGCGCTGCGCTACGGTGCGCCAACCCACACGAGAGGAGCCCCAGAGCCGATGGCCGCCACCGAGGGCGCCGTGCTGAAGCCCGACTTCAAGACGCCGCGCCGCCACTTCATCTTCACCGACGAGCACGAGCAGCTGCGCGAGTCGATCCGCAACTTCGCGCTCAAGGAGCTCGCGCCGCACGCGGAGGAATGGGAGGAGACCACCTTCCCCGACTGGGTGTTCACGCGCATGGGCGAGCTGGGCTTCCTGGGCCTGGACAAGCCCGAGCAATACGGCGGGCAGGGGGGCGACTACTTCTCCGCGATGGTGCTGGCGGAGGAGATCACCAACGCCAACAGCGGCGGGCTGGCGATGGCGCTGGCCGTGCAGACCGACATGGCGATGCCGCCGATCCTGCGCTTCGGCACCGAGGAGCAGAAGCAGCAGTGGCTCACGCCGGCGATAAAGGGCGAGAAGATCCTCTGCCTGGGGATCACCGAGCCCGACGCCGGCTCCGATGTGGCCGGGATCAAGACCCGCGCTCAGCGCGACGGCGATGAGTTCGTGATCAACGGCTCCAAGACCTACATCACCAATGGGCACCGCGCGCACGTGATCGTGCTGGTGACCAAGACCGACCCCGACGCCGGCTACGACGGGTTCACGCTGTTCCTCGTGCCCATGGACGCTCCCGGCGTGATCCGCGAGAAGCGGCTCGAGAAGCTCGGCATGCACGCCTCCGACACCGCGCTGCTGGCCTTCCAGGACGTGCGCGTGCCCGCCTCTGCGGTGCTGGGCGAGGTGGGCAAGGGCTTCTACCACATCATGTGGGAGCTCCAGGGCGAGCGCATGATCGGCGCCGCCGGCTGCGTGGCGGGCGCGCAGAAGTGCTTCGACCACACGCTGCGCTACGCCAAGGAGCGCGAGGCGTTCGGACGCCCGATCGGCAACTTCCAGGTGATCCGCCACAAGTTCGCCGAGATGGCCACCAAGATCGAGGCCGCGCGCCAGCTCGTGTACGTCACCGCCTGGCGCTTCGCCAACGGCGAGTACCCGGTGCGCGAGATCTCGATGGCCAAGCTCCACTCCGCGCGCATCGCCTGCGAGGTGGCCGACGAGTGCATCCAGATCCACGGCGGCGCCGGCTACATGCGCGAGTACGGCGTCGAGCGCGTGTGGCGCGACATGCGCCTCAACCGCATCGGCGCCGGCACCGACGAGATCATGCTCGAGGTCATCGGGCGCTCCTACGGGCTGTGATCAGCCCGACCGCCGGCGGCCACCCCGCGGGGCAGCTGCGCTCCACCTCGAGTCTCGCGCCCGCGCGCTGTCTGGAACACGAACACACCTGTCGGAGGCGCCGTTGGGGGATTCAAAAAGAGGATTCG
>WQXW01000256.1 GCA_009781575.1 Solirubrobacterales bacterium | reverse complement strand
CCTACCGCTCGAGCTCGGCCTTCGCCTGCTGGCCCGGGCTGCTGGAGCGCCCCGGGGCGGAGCTCGTGTTGCGCCGCCCGCCGCGCCCGCCGCTGCCGCCGAGCGCGCACGACGTGCTGCGCGAGGCGCGGCTGCTGCGCGCGCTGCGGCCCACCCCCGCGCGCGTGCCGACGGTGCTCGCGGTGTGCGACGATCCCGCGGTGATCGGCACACCGTTCTACCTGATGGAACGGCTGGAGGGGGAGGTGATCGTGGCGAGCGTGCCCGTACCGCTGGACAGCGAGCCGGAGCGGCGGCGGATCTCCGCGGAGCTGGTCGATGCGCTCGTTGAGATCCACGCGGTCGACTGGCGCGCGGCGGGCCTGGAGGGCTTTGGCAAGCCGACCGGCTACCTGCAACGGCAGTTGCGCCGCTTTGGCGGGCTGTGGGAGCTCAACAGGACGCGCGAGATACCGGCGATCGAGCGGGTCGGCGAGTGGCTGGCGCGCCGGCTGCCGGAGTCGGGCGAGGCGACGATCGTGCACGGCGACTACCGCCTGGGCAACACGATGTTCGCGCGCGAGGCGCCGGCGGCGCTGGTGGCGGTGTTCGACTGGGAGATGGCCACGATCGGCGATCCGCTGGCCGATCTGGGCTACCTGTGCATGATGTGGAGCGAGCGCGGCGACCCCGAGGGCGGGCTGCGCGAGCACCTCGGCCGGGTCACGCGCGCGCCGGGCTTTCTGAGCCGGAACCAGCTGATCGCCCGCTACGAGGCGCGCTCCGGGCGCTCGATGCGCGAGCTGCGCTGGTACACCACGCTGGCGCTGTGGAAGTCGGCGGTGTTCATGGAGGGCAACTACAAACGCGCGGTGCGCGGCAGCACCGACGACCCCTATCTGAAGCAGTTCGGCGACGGCGTGCTCGAGCTGGCGCGCCAGGCGGAGGAGGTGGCGCATGGCGGATGAGCGCGCGGTCGCGGCCCACGGGGCACGCACCGCGGGAGGCCCCGACTCGCCGGACGGCGCGGGCGCGGGCGCGGGCGCGGTGCGCGCGAGCGGCCTGCTGGTGGACTGGGGCGGGGTGATGACCACGAACCTCTTTCGCTCCTTCGCGGCGTTCTGCGAGTCGGAGGGCCTCGACCCCCGCGCGATCGTCGAGGCGTTCACGACCGATCCCGAGGCGCGCGATCTGTTGATCGGGCTGGAGGAGGGGCACGTGGGCGAGGCGACCTTCGAGCGCGAGCTGGGCTCGCTGCTGGGGCTGCCCTCCCACGAGGGGTTGATCGATCGGCTCTTCGCGGGCGCCACGCCGGACGAGCGCATGCTCGACGCGGTGCGCGCGGCGCGCCGCGGGGGCGTGCCCACCGGCCTGATCTCCAACTCGTGGGGCACCACGCGCTACCCGCGCGCGCTGCTGGCGGAGCTCTTCGACGGGGTGGTGATCTCCGGGGAGGTGGGCATGCGAAAGCCGACGCCCCGCATCTACGAGCTGGGCGCGGAGGCGATCGGCCGCGAGCCGGCGCAGTGCGTGTTCGTGGACGATCTCCCCTTCAACCTCCCACCGGCGGAGGAGCTGGGGATGCGGGTGGTGCACCACACCGACACGGCGGCCACGATCGCGGCGCTGGAGCGGCTGCTGGGCCTGCGATTGGGGTTGGGGTGAGCCGCCGCGGCGCGCGGGCGCCCGCCCCAGCGGCGCCAGCCGAGCAGCGTCCGTTGCGTTTTTTGTTTTGAGGATTGGTTCCGCGCGGAACGAATCCGCAAAACAAATCCCCCCACGGCGCCTCAGACAGTCGTGTTCGACGCCGCGCGCGCCCGGCGCACGGCCGCGCGGCGGACCCCCCTCCTCCGCCGGCGCTCAGTGGCGTTTGCGCCGGCCGTAGAGCAGCTTCAGCAGGCGCCCCAGCCGGCGCGTGCCGCGGCGGGTGTAGGGGAAGTACTGGGGATCGCGCCGCAGCGAGTAGCGCGGTGTGATGAGGATCGACTGCTGGGAGCAGTACTTGCGGATGCCGCCGGCGCCGTGGCGCGAGCCGAGCCCGGAGGCCTTCATGCCGCCCATCGGCAGCTCCATCGCGCCGTAGTTGACCGCGGCGTCGTTGACGCACACCGCGCCGGATTGCACGCGCCGCGCGATCGCCTCGCCCCGCTCGGTGTCGCGGCTGATCACCGAGCCGCCGAGGCCGTAGGGGGAGTCGTTGGCCATGCGCACCGCCTGCTCGGCGTCGCGCACCCTCATGATGGGCAGGGTCGGCCCGAAGGTCTCCTCCTGCATGATCCGCATCGTGTGGTCCACGTCGACGAGCACGGTGGGCTCGAAGAAGTTCCCCGGGCCCTGCCCGCGATGGCCGCCCACCAGCGCGCGCGCGCCCTTGGCGATCGCGTCGTCGACGTGCTCCTGCACGATCTGCGCCTGGGGCGGGAAGGTCATCGCGCCCACCTCGACGCTGCCGGGCCCCCCGGGCACGCCCTGGCGCAGCGCGCGCGCGCGCTCGGTGACCTTGGCGACGAACTCGTCGTACACCGGCTCCTCCACGTAGGCGCGCTCGATCGACACGCACGTCTGCCCGGAGTTCTGGAAGGCGTAGTAGGCGGCCACGTTGGCGGCGCGCTCCAGGTCGGCGTCGGCAAGCACGATCAGCGGGTCCTTGCCGCCCAGCTCGAGCGAGCACGGGATCAGCCGGCGCGCGGCGGCTTCGGCGACCTTGCGCCCGGTGCGGGTGGAGCCGGTGAACATGATCATGTCGACGCTGTCGATCAGCGCGGCGCCGGTCTCGCCGCGGCCGGTGGCGACCTGGAGCACGTGCTCGGGCAGCCCGCACTCGCGCATCGCCTCGGCGAGGAGCGTGGAGGTGAGCGGCGTGACCTCCGACGGCTTCAGGATCACGCTGTTGCCGGCGGCCAGCGCGGGGATGCAGTCGCCGAAGGAGTTGGTGAGGGGATAGTTCCAGGGGCCGATCACGCCGATCAGCCCGAGCGGGCGGTAGCGCACGACCATCTTCTTGCCCTTGAGCAGGAGCGAGGCGGAGCGCACGCGGTGGTCGTCCAGGTAGCGCTCGGCGTTCTTGGCCCAGAATTCGAAGGCGCCGGCGCCGTAGAGGATCTCGGCGAACTGCGCGTCCTCGTAGGTCTTGCCGGTCTCGGACACGATCGTCGCGATCACGCGATCGGCGTTGGCCATCAGCCAGCGCTGCGCGCGCTCCAGCACGCGCGCGCGCCCCTCGAAGCCGAGCGCCTCCCAGGCCGGCTGCGCCGCGCGGCCGCGGCGCGCCATCTCAGCCACGGCGGCGCCGTCGAGGTCGGGAACCGAGGCGATCGTCTCCCCCGTGGCGGGATTTTCGACGGGTATCTCGCCATGCCCGTCGCCGTGCCCGCGCCCGTCGACCTCCGGGGCCTGGGCCTGCTCCGGGGCCTGGGCCTCCTCCTGCGGGCCCCCGGCCCGCGGGGCCTCGGCCTGCGGGGCCTCAGCCTGGGGGGCCTCGGCCTGGGGGGCCTCGGCCTGCGGCTCCTGCCCCTCGGGCTCCTCCGCCTGCGTGGGCCCCTTGGTGGCTTGCTCCTGGACGCGCGCCATGTCCGTCCTCCTTCGCTTAGCTGGCCTACTGGAGAGGCTACTCGGAGAGATCGATCGTGGCTATCCCAACCGGCTCGGCGGGGCGGTCGGCGCCGTCGGTGGGCACGCGCGAGAGGGT
>WQXW01000255.1 GCA_009781575.1 Solirubrobacterales bacterium | reverse complement strand
TTCTTCACCGCCTCCGGCGCCGAGTTCGTCGAGTCGCTCGTCGGCGTCGGCGCCGCGCGCATCCGCGACCTGTTCGCCAAGGCCCGCAAGATGGCCCCCGCAATCGTGTTCATCGACGAGCTCGACGCCGCGGGGCGCAAGCGCGGCGCCGGCGTGGGACAGGGCAACGACGAGCGCGAGCAGACGCTCAATCAGCTGCTGGTCGAGATGGACGGGTTCGGCGGCGACGCGGGGATCGTGGTGATGGGCGCCACCAACCGCCCCGACATCCTCGATCCCGCGCTGCTGCGCCCCGGGCGCTTCGACCGCCAGGTCGTGGTCGACGTGCCCGACGTGCACGGGCGCCACGAGATCCTCGAGCTGCACGGCCGCGGACGCCAGTTCGCCCCCGACGCCGATCTGATGCAGATCGCGCGGCTCTGTCCCGGCTTCTCCGGCGCGGAGCTCGCCAACGTGGTCAACGAGGCCGCGCTGCTCACCGTGCGCGGGGGCGAGGTGCAGATCGGCCAGCACGCGCTCGAGGAGGCGATCGATCGCGTGGTCGCGGGACCCGCCAAGAAGCACCTCCTATCGGAGGAGGAGCGCTGGCGGATCGCGATCCACGAGTCCGGCCACGCGGTCGCGACACGCGCGATCGGGCAGACCGTGTCCGCGCAGAAGCTCTCGATCGTCGCCCGCGGGCGCCAGCTCGGCACCGCCGCCCACATGCTCACCGACCGCGACGCGTTGATGCACTCCCAGCTCGATCTCGAACGCCACCTGATTGCGATCCTCGCCGGCACCGCCTCGGAGATGATCGCGTTCGGGATGAAGTCCACCGGCGCCAGCGACGACCTGCACGCGGCCACCAAGCTCGCGCGCCAGATGGTCACCAGCTACGGCATGTCGCCGCAGCTCGGCAACATAACGATCGGCGAGCCCGGCGGGGAGGTGTTCCTGGGCGCCTCGCTGCAGGACCTCGGCTCGATCGGCCCCGACACGCTCAACACGATCGACGCGGAGGTCGAGCGCATGATCGACGAGGCCGAGGCGCGCGCGGAGCACGTGCTGCACGAGAACTGGCCCACGGTCGAAGAGACCGCCACCGCGCTGATCGAACACGAGACCCTCTCGGGCGTGGGCCTGGAGGCGATGCTCTCCGCGGTGCACCCGATCGACGTGGAGGCGATCGCGCCGCCCGCCCGCGAGGGCGACAGCGACGCTCGCCATCGACGGGACGCCTAGCGCGCTCGCCGATGGGCGCTCGCCCGCTCGCGCTCGGATGCCCCTCGACAATGACGATCTCGCGCGCCTGTACCGTCGCGATGCCGAGTCGCTGCTGCTGTTCTTCCAGCGGCGCGTGCAGGATCCCGAGCTCGCCACCGACCTGCTGGCCGACACCTTCACCACCGCGCTCGACAGCCGCGCGCAGTACCGCGGCACCACCGAGGCGGAGCTGTCGGGCTGGCTGTGGACGATCGCGCGCAGCACGCTGCGCGACCACGAACGGCACGGCCAGACCGTCGCGCGCGGCGCGCGGCGCGTGGGACGCGAGCGCCGCGCGCTCACCGACCGCGAAATCGAACGGATCGAGGAGCTCGCCGACATCGAGCGGCTGCGCCACACCATCCGCCACCGGCTGGACGCGCTGCCGCCCGACCAACGCGAGGCGGTGACGCTGCGAGTGCTCGAGGACCTCTCCTACGAGGAGGTCGCCCAGCGCCTGAACGTGAGCGAGGCCAACGTGCGCATGCGCGTCTCGCGCGCGCTGCGCCGGCTGTCGGCCGGGTTGGGCAAGGATCTGCTGTAACGATGCGCAAAGCCGACAATCGACTGGCCGCCGACCCCGAGCTCGCGATCCTGCGCGAGCTGGAAGCCGACCTGGTGCGCGAGCTCGCCGCGAGCACCGGCACCGCCACCGCCACCGGCACCGGCACCGCCCGCGCGTCCGCGGCGCAACACCCCGCGAGCGCTCGCGCGCGGCGGCGGGCGCGCAGCGCCCACGCGGGCCCACGCGCGCGCAGGCACCCACTCACCGGGCCGTCGCTGCGCGTGACCCGCCGCGCGCTGACCCTGGTGGCGCTGGTGAGCCTCGTGGGCACGAGCGCGCTGGCGGCGAGCTCAATCTTCGACGGGTCGCGCTCGGCGCCCGCGCGCTCCGCGCGGTCGGCGCGGTCGGCGCGCTCGGCGCCCGTGCAGCTCGCCGGCGGCGGCGGGCGCGGGGAACGGTGGCAGCTGGATGGGTACACCTACCGCGGTGCGGGGTGCTTCGCGCTGTTCACGCCCGGCGCGGCGGCGAGCGCGTGCGGCACCCCGGCGCGCACCGGCGTGGCGACGCTGAGCGCGCTCGACGGCTCCACGCGCCTGGTGGCGGGGCTCGCGGGCGCGGACGTGGCGCGCGCGCGCGTGCGCGTGGGGGATCGCACCGTGACCGTGCCGAGCGAGCCCGTCGCGCGCGCGCGCCCCGGGGAGCGCTGGTTCCTCGCCGCGCTCCCACTGGCGGGCGCGCAGCGCGAGGCTCCCCCCGCACTGATCACGCCGCTGGACGGCGACGGGCGCCCACTGGGAGCGGCGCATCTGGACTGCAGCGTCGGCGCCTCGAACGCGGAGTGCAGGCGCGCCGCGGGGCGCATCGCGTCGGGTGACACTACGCCTTGAAGCCCGATGTCTTCGCGATGATCCAGGCACGTGTCGCGGTCGGCGGGAGGGGCGTCAGCGTAGTCGCGGCGGACCCGGCCGCGAACCCCCCAGGTGGGGGAACTTGCCCAACCCACGCTCCGGCCGTTGCGTTTTTTGTTTTAAAGATTGGTTCCGCACGGAATGAATTCTCAAAACAAATCCACCAACGCCCCCTCAGACAGATGTATTCGAGGCCGCGCGCCGGAGCCCCGGCGGTAGTGGGCGCTGCAGCTGAGCTCACCCCCCCAGATGGGGGTGGCGGGGGTGGCAGTCGCCGGTTCCCCACGCCTCGCGGAGCTCAGAGAGCTCACACGTCGGCTCCCCGCGTCAGCGCCGACCCGCGGGCCGGCGATTGTGGCGGCGATGGTCCGCGACGATCGCCTCCTGCAGCTGGGCAACCGTGTCAGAGGTGAGTCGCACATCAGACTGGGCGATCAGCTCGAGCACGTGATCGACTTCATTGGCGACCGCGACGGTGAGTTTGGAGCTGCGGCGGAAGTCCACCCACCCACGCGGGTGACAGAGCAGCACGACCCGCTCGATCCACAGCTCGGGGCAATGGGGCACCAGCGTCGATGCGAGCCGATCGGCCGGCTCGTTGAGCTGTTGGCTCGGCGAGCGGCCGTTGCGATCGCGGATCGTGCCTTTGTCAACCAGATTGTTGTATTTGTCGTACTTCTCGTAGAACC
This sequence comes from Solirubrobacterales bacterium, assembly GCA_009781575.1. GTDB lineage: Bacteria > Actinomycetota > Thermoleophilia > Solirubrobacterales > Solirubrobacteraceae > Palsa-744. Next base: position 325 of record WQXW01000255.1, on the reverse strand, counting down.
AGTGGTCGCCGTGGCACACGATCGTGGCGCTGTTGTTCTTGATCTCCACGGCGAACACACCGCGCGGTCCGAGCAGCAACAGGTCCACCTCGCCGCCGCGGTTGCGATAGCCGCTCAGCGCTCGCCAATCGTCGCCGAGTCGTTGACACAGCGCGGCGAGGGCGGAGTCCTCCCCTCGCACACCCGCTGCCGTGGCCTGCTCGCGGTCGCTGGGGGGGATCGGGCCTGGCGGGGATGGCGCGCCCACCACCGCGATGAACGCCAGCTTCAGGCTCGCGCGCAACCACGCACCCGAGCGCCCAGACGACCGCGCGCCAGAGCGCGC
>WQXW01000254.1 GCA_009781575.1 Solirubrobacterales bacterium | reverse complement strand
TCGGCTTCTTCTTCGGAGGCCCGTTTGGAGCCGGCGGCGGGGGTGGAGTGTCCCGGTTTGGATGCGCCGCTGCCGGGTTTGGTGGTGGACGCGGGGAAGAGCGACCCCGCGCTGCCCGCTTTGGTGGCCGAGGGGGCGGGCGTGGGGGGCGGGGCGGCGCTGGGCGTGGTGCCCAGGCCCGCCGCAGCGGAGGAGCCGGCGCCGGCGGAGCCGCCGGAGAAGAGCGGATTGGCCGCGCCGGCGCCGGCGCCCCTGGCGGTGCCCCGCAGGGCGGGGGGAGTGGCCGGTGGATGGGCCGCGAGGCCCGGCGCGGGCGTGGCGGGAGCCGTGGTCGCCGGCGGCGTGGTCACCGGCGGCGCGGTGGGCGTGAGCGTGGGGTGCGTCGCGGCCAGCGCGCGGGGCGGGGCGTGGTTTTTGTGCGTCAGCGCGGCGTAGCCGGCGGCGGCGGCGCCGACCACGAGCACCGCGGTGGCGCCGAGCACGAGCGCCGCGGAGCGCCAGCCGGGGGGCGCGTGGGACGACTCGAGTTTGTCGGGCGCGCGCGAGCCGCAGTGCAGGCACCACTGCTGGCCGGGCTCGAGCGGGCGACCGCAGCTGACGCAGGTCGTGGCGGGCTCGGCGGGCGCCACCAGCGAGTGTGGCACGCGGCCGGGGGGGTGCGCGCCGTTGGTGGAGCCGTTGGTGGAGGGCTCCAGCTCGGTCGGCGCATCTCCGGGGGGTGGGATCAGCAGGGTGTCCAAGGCCACAATTGTTACAGCAATCGCGCGCGGGGCTCCCCGGGCGCGGTCGGCGGCGGGGGGCCGCCGGGAACGATCTCGCGCGCGGTGGGGCGCAGGCGCTGATCGAGCTCCAGCTGCCAGTAGTAGCGCGCGAAGGTGAGGGGCGCGCGGAACTCGCCCACGTGCGGCTCGGGCTGGGCGCCGGCGGCCATCTCGACGATCAGCTCGGGGTAGGTGCGCCCGGGGGGCGCGGCGTAGGCGGGCGCGGGGAACGCGCCGCCGAAGCGCGTGTTGACATCGGTGATGCCCAGGCGCCCGTCGGGCTCGCGGAAGACCTGGATCGTGGCGGGCCCGGCGACCGCGAGGGCCTCCATCACGCGCGCGCCCAGCGCGATCAGCTCGGGATCGCGCACCACGGTGCCCTTGATCGACTCGCCGCCGCGCGACTCCATCATCGTGCGGGGGATCGCGTTGAGGGGGCGGCCCTCGCGATCGCCGAGGCAGTCGATCGAGAGCTCATCGCCGCGCATCGCCTGCTGGACCATCACGGGCTCGCGCACGTAGGAGATGAAGAAGCGCGCCTGCGCGGGGTCGTGGGCGAGGTGGATCGAGCGCGCGCCGGAGCCGCGGCGGGGCTTGATCATCACCGGATATCGCAGGGTGTCGATGTCGTGGTGGGGCAGCACGGTGGGCGGCGAGGGCAGCCCCAGCGCGTCGAGCAGCACGTGGGCGTGGAACTTGTCGTAGGTGGCGCGCGCGACCTCGGGCGAGGGCACCAGCGCGGGCAGCTGGCCGGCCTCGCGCGCCAGCGCGAGCACCTCGATGTCGAGGTCGGTTAACGGCAGCACCGCGCCCACGCGGTGGCGCCGGCACAGCTCGCGCAACGCGGGCACATACCGGGGATCGTCGATCGGCGGCACCTCCACGCGCACGTGCGCGGCGTACTGCGCGGGCGCCAGCGGGTTGGGATCGGCGGCGATCGTGGTGGTCAGGCGCGCGAAGCAGGCGACGATGTCGTAGCGCTTGCCGGTCCCGGTGAGTAGCACCGCGGGGCGCGCCGAGTGCTCTGTGGGTTCTTTTTCGGGTGCCACACACAGGAAAATAGAGCCAGATTCCCGTGCCGGCCCAGCGGCGGCCGCTCCGTCTTTTGTTTTGAGGATTCGTTCCGCGCGGAACGAATCCTCTTTTTGAATCCACCAACGGCGCCTCAGACAGACGCGTGTTCGAGGCCCCGCGTGCGAGATTCCCGCAAAATGCACATTTTTATTGTGCCCGTGCGGGCCCGAGCGCGGGCACGGTGACTTTGATCTAGAGCTGACCTTCCCAACCGCCGGTGTGGCCCTTGTAGAGGCCGGTGCCGCGCAGCACCATCGCCAGGGTCATGCGCGCGATGCGCAGGTCGAGCGCGAGCGAGCGGTGCTCGATGTAGTAGAGGTCGAGCTCGATGCGCTCGTGCCAGGGCAGCGCGGTGCGGCCGTTGACCTGCGCCCAGCCGGTGATGCCGGGCTTGACCCCCAGACGCCCACGCTGGCGGGGGGTGTACCGCGCGACCTGCACGGGGATGGTGGGGCGCGGCCCGATCAGGGACATCTCGCCGCGGAGCACGTTGATCAGGTTGGGCAGCTCGTCGAGTGAGGCGCGGCGCAGGAGCGCGCCGACGCGCGTGATGCGCGAGTCGCCCTCGTTGACCGCGAGGCCGGCGCCGAGGTGCTCGGCGCCGTCGACCATCGTGCGCAGCTTGAGCAGGTCGAAGGGCCGCCCCCCGAGGCCCACGCGCCGCTGGCGGTAGATCGGGTGACCGCGGCTCTCCAGGCGAATCGCGGCCATCGCGCCGGCCAGCAGTGGCGCGAGCACCACGAGCGTGACCGAGGAGACGGCGATGTCGATCGCGCGGCGAATCATCGCGTGCCCTCGGCGGGCTCCCAGGAGGCGGAGGTGCCGTGGCGCAGCCAGTCCCACAGCCCGGTGGCCAGCGAGGCGGTGGTGAGCACGTAGTAGCGGGCGACGAGCAGCGCGCGCACGCGCACCAGCGCGCCGAGCGCGGCGGCGAGGAGGAGCGCGAGCTGGAGCGTGAGCGTGGCGATGTACAGCGGCCCCGCGCCCAGCGCCACCAGCGCGATGTTGGCGCCCAGCGCGGCCACGTGCAGGAAGGGCGCCAGGTAGCGCAGGATGCGGTGGGAGAGAATCATCAGCGCATAGGAGGGGGGGTAGTGGCGGGGCGACAGAAGCCCGCCGCGCAGCACGATCGCCCAGGTGTGGCTCATCATGCGGCGCTTGCGCGCGCGCTCGCCCTCGATCGAGGGCACCATCTTCTCGGTGGCGATCGCCTCGGGCACGTACACCGCGCGCCGCCCCCGCTTGACCATGTTGAACGGCAGCGAGAGGTCGTGGCCCATGACGGGGTCGACCACGATGTAGTCGGCGCGGCGCGTGGCGTAGATCGCGCCGTTGCCGGCGGTGATCGAGTACAGGCGCGACTCGAGCGCGCGCAACGCGAGCTCATAGCGCCAGTAGAGGCCCTCCTGGTTGGTGGCACCCGCGCCGCGGTCGTCGCTGTAGCGCACCTGCCCGCAGGCGTATCCCACACGCGGGTCCTCGAACGCCTCCAGCAGCGCGCCCAGCGCGTCGCGCCGCCACAGCGCGTTGGCGTCGGAGAACGCCACGATCTCCCCCCGCGCGCGCTCCACGGCGGCGTCCTGCGCGCGGATCTTGCCTCCTCGCGGGCGCTCCAGCACCAGATCCGCGCCGGCCGCGCGCGCGCGGGGCGCGGTGCGATCGATGCAACCGTCGCAGCTCACGATCACCTCCAGCAGCTCCCGAGGGTGGGCCAGCGCGAGCGCGTTGGCGACCTTCTCCGCGATCACCGCCTCCTCGTCGTGGGCCGCGATCACGAGGGACACGCTTGCGATGGGGGTCGGGCCGGGGGTGGGGTTGGGGATGGCTCCGCCCCCACCGGGGCTGCGCGGGGG